>JANPPB010000565.1:0-2489 GCA_031428295.1 Segetibacter sp.
TATGGCGAACTACACAGGTTTATACCTGTATTGGCCGCTATGCAGGGTGCCCGCATTACGCAGGTTGATGTAAAGCATCATCCCCGCCGTTTTGGTCAATCTAAGTATGGCCTTGGCAGAACTTTCAGGGTGATGAGCGACCTGGTAACGATGGTCTTTTTTAGAAGATACATTCAAAAGCCTATGCATCTTTTTGGCACCATGGGGTTCGTAAGTCTATTGCTGGGGATGCTTATAAACATGTACCTCCTTATTCTTAAAATATTGGGACATGATATTTGGGGCAAGCCCTTATTAATACTTGGATTAATTTTTTTGTTGGGCGGTATACAGCTTATAACTATTGGTATTTTGGCTGAGATAAATGTGCGCACCTACTTTGAGTCGAGCAATAAAAAAACCTACCAGGTGCGAAGAATTGTTGGTGGACAGCATGCACTTTCAGGTAGCCTTACCGCAACAACTGCCAACGATTTGTCGGCCCGTACCGGAGTGTTATTATCATCCAAAACTTAAAATTTCCGGGTTCTTATTTTATACAACTACTCCTAATTGAAGCGCAATACTCTTACCTCCATAAAAGATTTCTTAGCAGCTCATTCCTGGATATCGGTAGTGTTTAAGCTTGCAGTAACTATTGTATGCCTTTGGTATGTAAGCCGTAAAATAAACTGGCTGCTAACCCTGCAGCTATTGAATGGCAGTAACAAGCTTTGGTTAGTATTGGCAGCAGTATGTTTTACCTTTTCAAAATTGGTTGCTGCTTTAAGACTCAACATTTACTTCAAGAACATACAGGTTAATCTGCCACAGCTTAAGAATATAAGGCTGTATTGGCTGGGCATGTTTTACAATTTGTTTTTACCGGGAGGTATTGGGGGAGATGCTTACAAGGTTATTGTTTTGAGCAGAAGAAACATGCAGTCGGTTAAAAAATTAAGTGCAGCAGTTTTGTTGGATCGTATAAGTGGGGTTGCCGGCCTGGCTATATTGGCAGCCATTTATTACTTCTTAATTTTTAAAGGCAGTCAATTTTCGGGGTGGTTATTGTTGGCAGTTGCCCCCGGTTTGGTCGTTTATTATTTTTTTATAAAGAAGGTTTTCTACTCCTTTATTTCCAGTTGCTGGATCACACTTCTGCTGGGAACAATCGTTCAATTTTTGCAGGTAATCTGCGTGTATAGCCTGATGGCCTCTATCAATATCACGCAACACCACAACGAGTTTGTATTGTTGTTTTTGTTGTCGTCGATTGTTGCCATATTGCCTTTTACTATAGGCGGGTTGGGTGCAAGAGAAGTGGTGTTTTTATGGGGCAGCCAACAGTTTGGTCTCGACCTCAACCAATCAATTTATATTAGCCTACTGTTTTACCTAATAACAGTAATGGTGTCGTTAGTGGGAGTAAGATGGATGTACAAAGAGCCATTGGAGGCATAGGCTGCAATGATTATCGCATATGACTATTCACTTTGGAGCAACAACTCTTTTTTCAGCCGCACAATAATACCTAATTTCTAAGCTTAAATCTTGCAATCATATGAGATCAATTACAATTGTATCAGGCCTGTTGCTGCTAATTGCAGCATGCAAACCTAGCAGTAATAACGAGGTATCGCAAAAAGAAGCCCAGGCATTTCTTGATAGTTTTAATACCGAATATGTAAAAGTGTACACCGTGTACACGGAAGCGCAATGGACCTCTAACACACATATTGTAACGGGAGACAGCACCAATGCAGTTGCGGAAAAAGCTACGGGTAAAATGTTTAGCGATTTTGCGGGCAACAAGCTGATGGTAGATCGCATTCAATTTTTTTTAAAGCAGAAAGACAATCTTACTGCCCTGCAGGTGCGGGAACTAAATGCAGCATTGTACCAGGCAGCAAACTATACTCAAACGGCCTCGCAAGCTGTAGCCGATCGAATAGCAGCAGAAACCAGGCAGACCGAGACTTTATACGGGTACACTTATAAATTGAACGGCAAAACAGTTACCACCAATGACATTGACAAAATTCTACGGGATGATAACGATGTAAACAAAAGGCTTGCTGCATGGACTGAGAGCAAGGAGATTGGCAAGCAATTAAAGGGAGGACTTACAAACCTGAGAAATTTGCGTAACAAGGTAGTGCAGTCGCTTGGCTACAACGATTACTTTACTTACCAGGTAAGTGACTATGGTCTTACGAGTACAGAGATGCTTGATCTGTGTAAGAAGATCAACCGCGAACTGTACCCGCTGTACCGCGAACTGCATACCTACGCCAGGTATGAGCTGGCAAAAAAGTATCGACAGAACGAAGTGCCGGAATACCTGCCTGCACACTGGACACCTAACCGCTGGAGCCAGGACTGGAGTAGCCTGGTTGAAGTGAAAGGCATTAACCTTGACAGCATTTTAAAACCAAAAAATGCTGAGTGGATCGTGAAGGAAGGACAGGCCTTTTACGAAAGCCTGGGCTATCCTGCTTTGCCCCCGGTGT
>JANPPB010000566.1:0-2146 GCA_031428295.1 Segetibacter sp.
CAAGCAAGCCATCGCCATTTACATCAGCAATTGTTACCCCAGTTTTCCAGTTTCCTTTGCCCGCTACCCCGGCTGCGGCGGTAATATCTTCAAACTTAAAATCTCCTTTATTCAGGTATAATTTATTGCTGCCCTGGTTAGAGGTAAAGTAAATATCGGCCAGTCCATCGTTATTTATATCGCCAATACCTACCCCACCGCCATTGTACAGGTACAGGTAATCCAATATGTTTAGCGAGTCGGTATCTCGAATAATGTTTTCAAAGGTTATACCTGTATGCCGGGCATTCAATAGCGAAAAAACAGTCTCGTTTTTATGGGAGCATGCCCCGGTTACCATGACAGCAAATAACCAATATGTAAAACGTTTGTTAGGCAAATGACTTTTTGTTATGTATCAGTAACTATTAAAAATAAGCTGGATTTTATGGTTAGGTAAAAAGTACAAGCACCATAAATAAACCCTTCAAAAATTAGGGTAGATAATGAAGAAATGCTACTAAAAACACTTAGAAAATCTAAGCCTTTCAGTAGCATTTTTGATGTTAGGCTAAGGGATTGTTACAATACTCTTAACCAAATATTACGATAACTGATGGGCTCACTTTTATCGCCATGCGATTGCAACTTAATTGGTGCAGCGCCATGTTTGCGATAAGCCGGCTGACCTATGTATGGGGTGTCGCCCAATAGGGTGGTATTGTTTTGTACCAGCACCCCATTATGAAAAACAGTCACACGTGCAAGAGACTGGATAATGCCATGGTCGTTAAACTTCGGAGCCGTCCATATAACCTCGTACGTTTGCCACTCACCGGGCTTTTTTGATGCATTGGCCAAAGGCACTGCCTGCTTGTACATACTGCCAACCTGGCCATTTACATAGGTGGTATTTTTATAATTGTCCAACACCTGCAGCTCGTAGCCGGAGCCCCATGGTAATGCAGCCAGAAAAATGCCGCTGTTGCCCCTTGCCTGCCCGGAGCCTGTTATGTTTTCGGGAATGCGATACTCAATGTGCAACTGGTAATCGGTAAATGAAGCTCTTGTTTGTATATCGCCTGTTGACTTGTTTACAGTCATTGCGTTATCGCCTAAGGTCCAGCTTGCACGGGTGGAGTCTTTGCTGTTTATCCATTGGTCAATGTTTTTTCCGTCGAATAATACGATGGCATCGGAGGGAGGCACAGCAAAAGCGGCACCTGTTGACACTACAGGCGGAACCGGTGAATAGTACTCTGTTTCTTCGGGTTTAGCTTTTGACTGCGAAAAGCATACATAAGATGAGGTTAACAGTACGGCTGTTACAATGACTAATCGTTTCATAATTGTTGTAAAATTTATTATTAAAAATAATTGAATGAACTTAAAAATACCGATTGCTAATAATGATAATCAAAACGGTAATATAAATGAATGAAAGTATTATATGCCCCGGGTTTTCAAATTTCCAGGCCTGCTGAATAATGAAATCAAAGTAAAAGAGTCCCGCCCTGGGCCTACCGTGTGTAAACATTTCTTTTCTTTTGTCATTTGCTCGGTAAGAGCACCCTGTTTATAGAAACCATACATAACGATTTTCCAAGCTCCATAGGTGCTTCCTAATTACTCAAATTATAGGTGGCACCTACGGAGCCGAAGAACTTCAAATTTTGATCTTACTACAAACAGGATGCTCCTCCGGAGCAAAAAGCCATTTTTAATTTATGAAATTTACAAAATCAGAACCTCGCATATTTGTGTACACACGGTAGGCCCTGGGCGGGAATGACTGTTTCATAGTAGTAATTCTGCCCGGTTCAAAAAAAAATCCAAAAAAATGTATAGTGTTCCAGTTACTTTTTAAGTGAATTAATCCAAAGGGCAATTTTGGTTGCGTCTTCTTTTGGTACCTGCGGCATTGGTGGCATAGGTGTTGAATATTCGGGCCAATTTTGCGGTTCAGGATTTTTGATTAGCTGTAAAATTTTAGCAACTGAATAATTTCGTTTTGCAACATCGGCATAAGCAGGCCCTACAACTTTTTTATCAGGATTATGACACGATGCACAGGTATATTTTATAAGCAGTGGTTTTACTTGTGCATAGGTATAAGTTGTTTTGGCTGTTGTTTTGGTTGAAGCAACAACTGTAGTACCACTATTAG
>JANPPB010000567.1:0-2348 GCA_031428295.1 Segetibacter sp.
TTTATGCCCTGTATATCCAATAATTTTTTATAACGCTCAACGGTATTCTCCGCAAGTTCTATTTGTACCCTCACTTTGTTTTGCTGGGCCCTCAGGTCGGCATCGTTAATTCGGGCTATCACAGTACCCTGTCCAATTCTCGAACCTTCGGCAACGTTCAGGTAAACAATACGGCCACTTATCTCCGATTTAATCTCTACAGTCTCACCGGCAATAATACTTCCATTGGCTTCTACCGTATTTTGAATGCTTTGGGGGCTTACCACTATTACATCAACTGTTGCCATCTGCGGAGCCTGGGCCATAGTGGATACTTCCTTTTTCTTACTCTTACACGACACTGAAAACATGCTTACAAGCAATAAAACCGGTAGAACAAACTTCATTCAATTAAACTATTTAAGGTGGCGCTAAAGATAGACAGTTTAGTTATTGAATTCCATTTGGTACGTGTTATTTTAACCCTTGTATTAATTTGATCGGTAAATAAATAGTTTTATCGGGTAAACAACAGAAATTACATAGGAGAAGCAGGTAAACCACGGAGACACAACGGCACGGAGATACACAGCGTTAATATGTTGTATTGGAATGTGATAATGATTGCTGGACAAATGAATTGATAACCGTTTGTTTTGGTTCACCCTAAAGATGGCTGCCTATTTAAAGGTATCACCTGAATAAAGTAACAAGGTTGCAGATAGTCAGTTGTATTTTTCTACTAAGGTTACATAAACTTGTAGGCAAACATTTACACGATTCTACCTTATTACCTGGTCACTAACATTAGGTTAATAAAATATATGCAATAAATACTGTGCCTGTTTGAGGTAGGTATGATTTATTATCATGATCCATCTTTTTAAGTATCCGGCAGATGTGATAGGTCTTCAGAAGTTTTATCATTGCATGGCAATCATTACCAACCCTTATTAAATGTTTATGAAAAAAATTACCTGCCTGCTGCTGTGTCTCTTAACCTTTTTATTGACTGTACAAGGCCAGCGCAGCAACAAAAAGTTACAAAAACAAATTGAAGGATTATTGGCAGGCTTCCACGGGCAGGCAGGTGTTTACCTCTACGACCTAAAAAAGAATAAGACAGTTGCTATTAATGCCGACACCGTTTTTTCTACAGCCAGCATCGTTAAAATACCCATCATGATTGGTGTGATGGACAAAATAAACAAAGGTGAATTGCCATACCACCAGGAGCTGGTGTACAAAGACAGCCTGCTTTATGAGGGCGTGGATATTTTGGGCTCTTTTAAAAACAACGGGAAGATTGAATTGAGCAAAGTATTTATGCTGATGTTAACCATGAGCGATAACACTGCCAGCCTGTGGTTACAAAGCCTTGCGGGAACAGGCACCCGAATTAACCAGATTATTGACAGCCTCGGTTTTAAAAATACCCGTGTAAACAGTCGCACCGCCGGTAGAGAAGCAAACAGAACACAATACGGCTGGGGCCAATCCACACCAGGAGAGATGGCCACCATACTGCAACGCATAGCTACACGACAACTATTAAGTGCAGAATCAGATGGTTCCATGCTTAAACTATTAAGCCGTAATTATTGGGACGAAGAAGGACTGTCGCAGATACCTGCCGGGATTTTTGTTGCCAGTAAAAACGGTGCTTTAGATGCCAGCCGCAGCGAGGTGATGTATGTAAAAGGCAACGGCTGCGAATATGTACTGTGCATAGCAACGCAAAAAAATACCGACACCCGCTGGACTAAAGAAAATGAGGCCTGGATCCTGACAAGAAAAATTTCAGCTTTGGTTTGGAAGCAACTGGGGAGATAGATGATAGATGACAGATGTTAGATGGTGGTTGATCGTTGTTGTTGGTATTTTACGGTAGTCTAAGAAGACTTTTTTAATTAAAGACCGCCGCAAAGACTACCGTAAAGTCAACATCAAATTTTCTTTGCGCTTCTTTTCCGTCTTCGTGTCTCGTTTGATATTTTACGGTAGTCTTAAAAGCCTATTCGAATAGAGACCGTTGCAAAGACTACCGTAAAATCTAAATCAAATTTTCTTTGCCCTCCTTTCCGTCTTCGTGCCTTTGTGGCAAAACCTCCGTGCCCCTCCCTGCCGCCGTGCCGTTGTGGTTCAAAAAATTATTGGCGTTAAGCATTAAGCATTCAGCCATCCATGCATTTTCTACCTTCGCCCCCATGGATTATTTTAAGCAACTACAGGAACTTCTGCAACTGGAAAAAGAAACCGACCGGCAAACCTTTCAACAACTCACTTCTTTGTTGCCGGTAACCACCCGCCGCGAAAATGGCCTTACGTGGTACCCCATTGCCATACGCGATACCGAGATTGGCCGGGGC
>JANPPB010000568.1:0-3853 GCA_031428295.1 Segetibacter sp.
CACATTGCTGCAAGGGTTTCATGTTTATTGAGTGGTAAGTTTACTTTACTTCTTCAAATTCTGCATCGGTTACGGTTTCGCCGCCATCGTGGGGTGCGCCACCTGCCTGTTGGCCATTACCTGCTCCACCCGGCTGACCCGCACCTGCACCAGCGTCTTGTGTTGCTTTGTATATCTCTTCACTTGCTGCAGTCCATGCGGTGTTCAATTCAGTCATTGAACTTTCAATTTTTGCCAGGTCCTGCGTTTTGTGTGCTTCCTTTAAACTGGATAAAGCAGTTTCAATAGGTGCTTTCTTTTCTGCAGAAATTTTTTCGCCATAGTCTTTCAACTGCTTTTCAGTTTGGAAGATCAGGCTATCGGCAGCATTAATCTTCTCCACCCTATCACGGGCTTCTTTATCTGCAGCCTCGTTCACTTTAGCCTCGTTCTTCATCTTTTCAATCTCTTCTTTGCTAAGTCCGCTTCCTGCTTCAATCCTTATGTCTTTTGTTTTACCGGTGCCTTTATCTTTTGCTGTTACATGCAAAATACCGTTAGCATCTATATCAAAAATAACCTCAATTTGTGGTAGACCACGTGGAGCCGGTGGAATATCATCCAGGTTAAACATGCCCAAACTCTTGTTTTGATTAGACATAGGACGCTCACCCTGCAGCACATGTATTTGAACACCGGGCTGGTTATCGCTGGCTGTAGAGAAAACCTCACTTTTCTTTGTTGGAATAGTAGTGTTGCTTTCTATAAGTTTGGTCATTACACCACCCATAGTTTCAATGCCAAGGCTTAATGGAGTAACGTCTAATAGCAACACATCCTTTATTTCACCGGTTAACACACCACCCTGAATTGCTGCTCCAACCGCTACCACCTCGTCCGGATTAACTCCTTTACTCGGTTTTTTATTGAAGAACTTTTCTACAATCTCCTGCACTTTAGGTATACGTGTACTACCACCTACCAGTATAATTTCGTTGATGTCGTTTGTAGTGTAACCGGCATCTTTCAGCGCAAGTTCGCAAGGCTTTAAACATCTTGCAAAAAGGCTGTCAGCCAATTGCTCAAATTTTGCGCGGCTCAGCTTTTTAACCAGGTGTTTGGGAACACCATCAATTGCAGTAATATAAGGCAGGTTAATTTCAGTCTCGCTTGAAGAACTCAATTCAACCTTAGCTTTTTCTGATGCTTCTTTTAAACGCTGCCAACTCATTGGATCTTTGCGCAAGTCAACATTTTCGTCACTTTTAAACTCATCTGCCAACCAGTCCATAATCACTTTATCAAAGTCATCGCCACCCAGGTGCGTATCACCGTTGGTTGATTTAACTTCAAAAACACCATCGCCTAATTCAAGAATGGAAATATCGAATGTACCACCACCCAAATCGAACACGGCTATCTTTTGGTCAGCATGCTTTTTATCTAATCCATAGGCCAATGCTGCCGCTGTAGGCTCATTTATAATACGGCGAACATTGAGTCCAGCAATCTCGCCGGCCTCTTTTGTAGCTTGTCTCTGAGCATCGTTAAAATAGGCAGGAACGGTAATTACAGCTTCTGAAACTTCTTGTCCAAGATAATCTTCTGCAGTTTTTTTCATTTTCTGCAAAATCATGGCACTTACTTCCTGCGGAGTATATAAACGACCGTCTATGTCAATTCGAACGGTATTATTGTCACCCTTAACTACTTTATAGCTTATTTGTTTTGCTTCTTCAGTAACCTCATCGTATTTATGACCCATGAAACGCTTAACGCTCTGAATGGTTTTTGTAGCATTGGTAATAGCCTGGCGTTTGGCAGGATCTCCTACTTTACGTTCGCCATTAGTTAGGAATGCCACAATACTGGGGGTAGTTCTTTTTCCCTCTTCATTGGCAATAACTACCGGCTCGTTGCCTTCCATTACTGCCACGCAACTGTTGGTAGTTCCAAGGTCAATTCCTATAATCTTTCCCATGATTTCTCTTTTAATGTTTTAATTGAATGACGTTTTTGATTAGTCAATCATTATGCCAACGGGGTACAAGGTGAAAAAATGGCAGGTAAGTTTGAGAAGCTGAAATATATGCCATGGAACGCTGATCTTTTAAGTCAGAAGGTTTATGGTGGTATTGTATTTTTTAGGGTAGATGAATAGTACCAGTCATATCATCAGCTCCGTTAATGCACCGTTCTGATAATCATATTCAAAATAAAAATGTTTAGTCGAAGTAATAAGCTTTGGCTTTTGGGCTGGCGATAAAAATTTGCTTGCTCCTGCATTCTACAGCTATAGGTACCCTTCACCCAAAGGGTTGCAAAATATTCCACTTAAAACTGCCACTGCCAGTTGGCAAATGAGCAATGGAAGTCCTATGGCTTTACTGATGTATGATGATATAAGGCTATATGTTAATCCCGAACAATTATTGTTAGACTTTCTGGAATCTACCTATTCAGCCGGGGCAAAATTGGCAGAATGGAACATGGAGGAATTAAATATGCCTCCACTGGATGAATTGTAACAGTTTTTAAAAACTTCTTTTAAACCCCCTCACCCAATGTCATTAACTTAAGAATATTTGGGTAACAAACATTGTTTAAGGAGAGCCGTCATGCTGTCCTGTCCTGAATAAATTTCAGGATTGTTTCAGTATCTCAGCATCCCCTGGAGTTTGTACTACCATGATCCAAGAGATTCCGAAATCCTGGTATATCGGGAGAATGACGAAAATGCCTGAAAGCCTTAAGTTAATGACATTGCCCCCTCACCCATCAATCTTAATCCTGATTTTTTTGATGCGGAACGTAAAATGCTTTTGTGTGAGGTAGCTGAACGTAACTACAATAACCGTTGTTATCATTTTTGCTATAGTTGGATAAATGTTTAACTGCTCTACAAAAAATTTAATGAACATATAGTTTAAAGCAATGCTGGCCATCACCAGCATTAAATATCTTACCAATTGCACCCTGCCCCTCAGGTTACTGGAGGTAAAAACAACGTACCTGTTGAAATAAAAACCAATTGGAAATGTGATGATGAAAGCTGATAGAAACGAAGCAATATGTGGGCTGATAGCAAACCCATAGGCATTAACGATTTGCTTTTTGTAGATAAAATTGTAACTCACAAAAAAGATAACAATATCCAGTGCTGTATTAAACCCTCCACAGGCAGCATACCTAAAAGTTTGAAGAGGCATCAGCCTTTGAAAAAGCGGGTAAAAGAAATCAATAACTCTCAGGATCAGTGTACGCATTCAACGAGGCTTATTAAAAAACGGAGGCGAAGATAGGTGCTTAAATTTGTACTTTCGCTGCCCAAAATAAGAAGTAATGAGTGTTGTTACAAAAATTAAAGCCGCAACTGCCCAAGCCATCAATACCCTGTATAATGTAGCCATTTTGCCAACCGATGTTTTGGTAAATGATACTAAACCAGAGTTTGAAGGTGACTATACCGTGGTGCTGTTTTCTTTCATAAAACAACTAAAACAATCACCCGAAAAACTTGGTAACGACATAGGTGATTACTTAGTTGAAAACCACCCTACGCTAATTTCGGGCTTTAATATTATAAAGGGGTTTTTAAACCTTTCCATCACCGACATATTTTGGAAAGATTTTCTGCATACCCAATACAACAAGCCTTCTTTCTTTCAACCATTACCTGACAGCAGTAAGGTAATGATTGAATATGCTTCTCCTAATACAAATAAGCCTTTACACCTTGGCCACCTGCGTAATATTTTTCTGGGATGGAGCATGTCTGAAATATATAAAGCTACAGGCAACCAGGTTGTAAAAACGTGTATTGCCAACGATCGGGGTATACATATTTGTAAAAGCATGGTGTGCTGGCAGCTAT
>JANPPB010000569.1:0-1716 GCA_031428295.1 Segetibacter sp.
GCTCATTGGTACAGAAGTAAAGGGTTCTAAATCGTGGATTGTTTTGGGTGGCTTTCGTTTGCAACCTTCTGAGCTTACCAAAGTGTTTACTTGCCTGGCACTGGCTAAATACATTAGCCGGCAAGAGACCGATTTTAGCAAGATGAACTCGCACCTGATTGGTGCCGCCATAGCACTTGCGCCTGCCATTATTACTATTGCTCAAAACGAAACCGGTTTGGCATTAGTGTATTTTAGTTTTTTCCTGGTAATGTACCGCGAAGGTTTACCACCGTTTATTTTGATAGCCGGTGCTTCTATGGCAGTCTTGCTTATTCTATCGCTGATACTTGCACCGCAAACTTTACTTATATCATTCACAGTGATTGCCGCTTTAACATTGTTGTTTTCGCGAAGGCAGTTCAGGCGCAAGCCTATTATATTTTGGGGCATTATAGCTTTGTGGGGTTTTGCCAGTTTTGTGTCTGCTTTTGCTATACCCTATGGCATTAATAAAGTAATGAAACCCTACCAGCGTGACCGTCTTTACAGTCTTGTTGGTAAACCATACATACCCCAGGATTCTCTTGAACGTGCAGAACTGGAAACTTCAAAAGCGAGTAAAAAAAGTGGGTCTCGTAACCAAAGCGAGTATAATGTAATTCAATCTAAAATTGCCATAGGCTCCGGAGGTTTGTTGGGGAAGGGTTACTTAAAAGGAACACAAACCCGATACGATTTTGTGCCCGAACAACGAACCGATTTTATTTTTTGCACCATAGGCGAGGGCTTTGGATTTATAGGTAGTGTCATATTTATGGGCCTGTATGCTTTATTGCTCATTCGCATTGTAATTATTGCCGAACGACAGCGGAGCACGTTTAGCCGGGTGTATGCTTATGGTGTTGCAAGTATTTTCTTTTTTCATATAGCAATCAACATTGGAATGACCATTGGCCTTGCGCCGGTTATTGGCATTCCGTTGCCATTAATGAGTTACGGCGGGTCTTCGCTTTTAACTTTTACAATGCTGTTGTTTATTATGTTACGGCTTGATGCCGACAGGCAAATGGTGTTGAGATAGGGAGATTGGGTGGATAATTCCGGATGACGTATTAGATTTAGATAGATGAAACTATTAAAAAATGGCTTCCCTCTCCACCCGGAGAGGGACCGAGGGTGAGGCCCAGAGAGCCGACAACTTAACCAACGTATTTTATTTATGAAGATCATACCGCTTTCTGAAGGATCATTTACTATAGATAAAACCAAAGTTTTTGTTCCTTTTAATGCTGAAAAGGATGAGTTGCAACAAAGAGCTATTGGTAGTTTGCTGGTAGAAGTACAGCCCTTTGCTATTGTTACTGCAAGCGATGTGTTGCTAATAGATGCGGGCCTGGGGTTTAGTATTGATGGCGAATTACAGCTTCATAAAAATTTAAAGACTAACGGTATTGAACCTGCAGCAGTAACCAAAGTTTTGATGAGCCATTTGCATAAGGATCATGCTGGTGGAGTATCGGTTAAAGATACATTGGGCAACTACCAATTGGCCTTTCCGGGTGCTACCTATTATGTGCAACAGCAAGAAATAGCGTACGCCTTTGAGAAGGGTTTTCCTTCGTACATAACTGAAGAATTAATGGTGTTGAAAGACAATCCTGCTGTTACCATCTTAAATGGGAGCGGCATTATTGATGATTATATCTACTACGAAATATCAGGTGGGCATTGCCC
>JANPPB010000570.1:0-1947 GCA_031428295.1 Segetibacter sp.
CAGGTACATAAAAGGCTTTGGCTATTAAGATACAAAGAATGATGTATGCAAGGTTATGAATATCCCACATGCTGGTTGCAAGGTCTATATTTTCGTCAAGCATGGGTATGTAAAATAAAAAAACAAAAAAGCTGATGACCACATATATAGCTAATCCCGTAATTACCCAAAATACTTTCTCACTCTTGAATGTTACCACATCATCGCGTAATTGAGATAAATAGTACAACATACAATACACCAATAAAAGATAGGCTTCGGCCGACAATAAATTTCCACTGAGATGCATGAAATTAAACAAACCTGTATTCTCGATAAAAGTAAAATTGATTACAAAAAAAAGTAACCACAAAGCGGGTATCACCCTTTTAATATTGGTGAAATAGGACTGTTGCAATTTTAAAAAGAATATGCAGAAACAAGCGAAACGAATGATGGAATGAAGATTATAGTAAGGATTGTTGCTCAGCATTTCGTTTAGTTCTTTACCTGAGTTGTACAACATAATACCATCAGAAATAATGTTTAATACTAAAGCCAGAAACAGGTATATGATCACTGGCTTTAATACGGAAGGTTGTTTTCTATTGAATGCCAAAACGCCCAGTGGAATAAATAATGCCCATACTTCGGAAAGGTCTAAAATGATGTTGAGTTGAATGAACATTACTTAACACTATAATGGAAAAAAATAAAATTATTAGTTGTGGGCTTTGATATTGCAGTTGGGAATATACATATTATCTTACTTAGGTAAAAACATATTAGCAAACAACTGAAATCTTTTGAACAATGCGTTTTATCAAACGCTGTGTTCAAGCAATAATACCACTACTTATTTTTAGTTGCGCCAGCTACAAATCCATGTCGCAGGAAAACCAAAATGAAATAGAAGTATCGTCAATAACTTTTTCTAAAATTGCAGGAAAATTTAATTACCTGTGCATGTCAACAGAGCAATTTCGTAAGTTGAAAAAAGACAAATATGTATTCCATTATTATCTTGACAATGATGGAGTGCTAACCATGAAGGGATGGAAAGATACAGGTGCAGTTGGGAGAACTTCTCTGGATACTTCATCTGTTACTCTGCGAGCATGGAAGCAGGGTGACTGCAACTTTGAATCTGCTTTTTTTGGAGACCATGTTTTAAACCACAAGAGCTTTAAAGAGATAAATAAAAGTTTGGATAAAGCCACAAAATATATTGTATTTGTTCCTGTATGCGATGGCAAAATAATTACGTATAAAATCAAGATAACTAATGACGAAATTTTTCCTAAAAAGAATGTCATTTTAAAAACAGCCACTTTAAGAGATGTTGATGCAGAAGCCAACCCATCACCGCCAAAAAATTTTTATTAAGGGGTGCAATACATGCATAGCAAAAATTAAAGATTAAAAACTACTTCTTGGTGGCGAAGGATTTAAGGATAGACTGAACGAAATGATAACCGCCCTGGCAGCATGCAAAGCAGCAGTTGGCAGGCTGTTCATATAACCGATATCATACAGTATAAAATATTGCCTGGCATGAGCCGGGGCGTAAAAGTGATGTAAGCAAACCCGGGTTTATTAATTTTACTTTCCAGCACCTTTAATGGGTCTGCTCCCTTACCTTCTTTCTTTCCTATTTCCTGGTTACTGAAGAAAACGTTCTTGCCCGTAAGATCAATTTTATTGTTAGGTGTCCAATCAGAAACTTCAAGTATGGGCACAAAGGGATATTTGTCAAAATCTTTATGGTTTTGTTTGCCTCCAAAAGCTGCAAGTGTTAATTCGTTTTGTTCGTTATGAAAAAATTGAAAAACCACCAATTGGGGTTTGTTATTCAGTTTGGTCAAAAACATTTACAGTTGGTTGCTATCGGGCTTGCTATTATAGTTTCGAAGGAGCAAAATATTAAAGGGAGGGCTGAATATGTCTTTTGGCGCAACGTTTTCTCTT
>JANPPB010000571.1:0-5921 GCA_031428295.1 Segetibacter sp.
CCCAAATCAAATCGCACAATGCTCATGGTAATTTTCTAACACTATCGGGGCCCTTTCAAATTCGTAGCCATCATAAAATTGCAAAATTTCATCCAGCACCCCATCAACTTCTTCTCTTGTTTTAAGCGTAACAAGACGGTTACGAAACTCCTTTATGCCGGGCAACCCTTTAAGGTAGTTGGAATAATGTCTCCTCATTTCGTTAATACCAACAATAGCACCTTTCCACTCTACTGATTTGCGTAGATGGTTTTTACTTACTTCAATACGTTCTGCCAATGTGGGTGAAGGTAACAACTCACCGGTCTGCATAAAATAATGAATCTCTCTAAAAATCCATGGGTATCCAATTGCCGCCCTGCCAATCATGATACCATCCACACCAAACCGGTTTTTGTACTCTAATGCCTTTTGCGGACTATCAATATCCCCATTACCAAAAATGGGTATGGTTATGCGTGGATTGTTTTTTACTTTGGCAATCAAACGCCAATCTGCTTCGCCCTTATACATTTGGCTCCTGGTACGACCGTGGATAGCCAAGGCTTTAATGCCAACATCCTGCAATCTTTCAGCTACTTCCTCAATATTTTTATTGTCCTCATCCCATCCCAATCTTGTTTTTACTGTTACCGGTAGCCGGGTGGCTTTTACACAAGCTGTAGTAAGTCTTACCATCAAATCAAGGTCTTTAAGTACCCCGGCACCTGCACCTTTGCAGGCCACCTTTTTTACCGGGCAACCAAAATTTATGTCTAACAAATCAGGATTGGTAGCATCTACAATCCGGCTGGCCATGGCAAGGCTGTCTTCATCACCACCAAAAATTTGAATGCCAATTGGTTTTTCGTAATCATATATGTCAAGCTTATGACGACTTTTAATAGCATCCCGTATCAACCCTTCGCTGCTGATAAATTCAGTATACATTAAGTCAGCACCATTCTCCTTGCAAACTGCACGAAAAGGTGGATCGCTCACATCTTCCATGGGAGCTAATAACAAAGGAAAACCAGGAAGAACGATATCGCCAATTACTACCATTATTGCATTTAACTAAGCTGGCATGTTAAGGTTTCCATCTTGATTTAACCATTAACTTGCACGGCTATTTATAAAAAGTGATTATTTATGCGGATAAAAAAGTTTGTATGCTTTTAAAAACACCCTTATTATGAGCGGTGCAAATCTACAGTCAAAAAATTACCGCTGAAAAAACCATTTGATTGTTCAACTGTTTTTAACACTTACAAGTTTATTGATGCAACCAACTTTATCATTATTACCACAATACAAGTAAATAATAAAACCTAATGAACACCTACTTAAAAAATCAACCTCCTGCCAGGCAATTTATAACGTTCTTAGGGCTGGCGGCTGGCTTTTTTTTGTTGAATATTGCTTTATCTACTTTTTTCTTTCAAGGTTTATCCGAAGCCCTAACCGACAAAAACGCAGTTATTACTGCGGAAACAGTGGCCAAATTTAAATGGGCTCAGCTATTCAGTTCAACCATCATCTTTATTATTCCTGCTTTATTATTCGGATACTTTTCATCACCAAACATGTTGCCTTACGTTGGATTACAAAAACGTTTCTCTCTTATAATTCTTGTATTCTGCATCGTATTGCTTTTTACAACTCAACCATTTGTTAGTTGGTTGGGAAGCATGAATGCAAAAATAAATTTTGGAAGCATGCAACAGCAATTGATACAAATGGAGGAACTATATAACAGGGCTATTCAAACATTTTTAAAAATGGACGGACCGTTAGACCTGGTAATAAATCTAATCATCATGGCATTGTTACCTGCCATTGGCGAAGAATTATTTTTCAGGGGTTCTTTACAAAAAGTGCTTTTGCGCATGAGCGAAAAACCATGGTTGGCCATCTTAATTTCTTCTATAATTTTTGCTTTACTCCATGGCACTTTTTTTAAGGTATTGCCCATTTTTGCACTAGGTATTTTATTAGGTACTGTCTATTATTATACCCGGAACCTTTGGTATACAATCATCATACATTTTTTAAATAATGCTTTTGCGGTGCTGTCCGTTTATTATGGCAGCAAGAGCTCGTTTTTACAAAAACTAAACGACGACAAATTGGTTGTACCCTTATATGCAGCGCTTTTTAGCTTTGTGGCGATGGTGGCTATAGTGTATATGATGAAACGCAAAAGTGATGAAGTGTTACCTGCATACATAACTGACGATAACCACGATATAACAGATTAATGAAACAATGGGCGCTGATATTAAAAACAGAAAGTTTTGCCAAAGCAAGCATTATTAAAGGCATGCTTGAAGAAAATAACGTACCCGTTTCACTTTTAAATAAGCAAGACAGCAGCTATGTAAATTTTGGCGAGATTGAAGTGTATGTTCCCATTCATTTAAAAGAAATTGCCGCCAACCTGTTAAGCCAATCTTTAATGAATTAGCTGATAACAGCCTACTCGCTAATTGTTGTAATTTTTTTATCAACACCATTACTTTAATTTACCTGCATACAAGTATCCTGTAACCACCCAGGTTTATCTTCTATCTTTATTTTTCTATTTTTTATAGCGTACTAACCTAAATAATTTACATGGCATTTAATGTGGCAACGTTTAAAACAAGGGCACTTACGGCTGTAATTTTTGTTGTGGTAATGTTGGTCGGATTGCTGTGGAATGCCTGGAGTTTTCTTCTGCTATTTTCTATTATCCATTTTGGATGTTGGTACGAGTTTCAACGACTTATTGCACAAATTGATCCCGGATACAAAGACATATCGGTGTTTCATAAGTGGGGAGTTGTATTGGCCGGCTATGGATTAATGCTTTGGATGACCGTTGATAAGTTTACTATTTTAAGCTTTAGATTAGACGAGTTAGGTTGGTGGTTCTTGCTGATCGGTGCATTTGTAATTCCTATCGGTGAGATTTTGTTTTCAAAAAATTTCAGCCTTACCTCTATTTTATATTCAATTGCCGGACTGCTTTATATCTCGTTTAGCTGGGGATGTATGATGCAATTGCGGGGCGATGATTTTTTAAACCTTAAATGGCTTTTACCAATGCTCCTGATTGCTTCAATCTGGATCAACGATACCATGGCCTACATTGTAGGTTCTTTTATTGGTAAAACGCTGTTGTCGCCCATCTCACCTAAAAAAACATGGGAAGGCACTATCGGGGGAGCTATATTGTGTATGGTTGTTGTTACCCTTGTTGGTTATTTTGCATTAGGAATGTCAGACTACGTTTCGCTAATTGTGGTATCCGGCATAGCAGCCGTTATTGGCACACTTGGAGACCTGCTGGAAAGCAAATTAAAACGCTTGGCCGGTGTAAAAGATAGTGGCAATTTTATGCCGGGCCACGGTGGCTTTTTGGATAGGTTTGATAGTTTATTACTGGCCACCCCGTTTGTTTGGGCTTACTTTTCGTTCATTCAGCACGTTATATAAAAAGAGAGATTGGTTATTTGTAAAACCCTCGGGTGACCAGGCATGATGATACTTCGAACTTTACCTCACTTGTTATAGTATAAGTCACTCTTATCCTCGTTGTCATATTCTCAATATTACTTCCTTCCAAATCTTACTATTCCTATATTTACAGCCTAAATAACATTAATGATCATTCACAAGGAAGGGTATCAAAGCATTGGTGTTGCGGCACTGATATTTGGGCTGGTAAATATTATTTCTTTCATTTTCATAAGTAATCGTTACCCCATAACGGCACAGATTATTTTATGGGCATCGGTAATACTGTTCTTCTTTATCCTTTCTTTTTTTCGCATACCAAACAGAAACTTAACTAAGGGTGAAGGCCATGTGGTTTGCCCTGCAGATGGCAAAGTGGTGGTAATAGAAGAAATATTTGATGTAGAATATTTTAAAGACAAGCGCCTGCAGGTAAGTATTTTTATGAGCCCTGCCAATGTGCACGTAAATCGTTATCCGGTAAGTGGCAAAGTGGTTTACAGCAAATATCATAAAGGCAAATACCTGGTTGCCTGGCATCCAAAATCGTCTACTGAAAACGAAAGGCATAGTGTTGTAATTAAAAACGACAGGATAGAGATATTGGTGAAACAAATAGCCGGTGCCCTGGCAAAGCGGATAGTCAACTATTGCAAGGTTGATCAGGTGGCTGAGCAAAGTGATGAAATGGGCTTTATAAAATTTGGAAGCCGTGTAGATGTTTTGTTACCTGTAGGCACCAAAATAAATGTAGAACTCAATCAAAAGGTTCAGGGTGGCGTAACGGTTTTAGCCACTTTGTAGCTCTTGCACCTTATTCAAAATTTTACTTCCCCGTTTTGTGCGGGGATTTTTTATTGCCAAATACGTACTTTCAATAACCGATGCCTGTTAATCAAATTTTTTAAAAATGAAACAAATTAGTGGTCTCTCCATCTTAATGATGCTACTGGTAATTTTATTGATTGGATGGAAACAAAAATCTAAAGTACGTGCCAAAGCGCCAAGAATACAGGTAGTTGAAAACAGCATTGGTAAGCGTGTTGATGTAATGATTGATGGCAAACCTTTTACTTCTTACATATACCCCGACGTTTTAAAAAAACCTGTTTTGTATCCCCTACGCACTGCACAGGGAACCCTGGTTACCCGTGGCTGGCCCATGGATCCACGACCCGGCGAGAGGGTGGATCATCCGCACCACGTTGGAATGTGGTTTAATTATGGCGATGTAAACGGTTTCGACTTTTGGAACAACTCTAACGATGTGGGAAACAATCCCGGCCCGTTTGGGACCATCGTTCACGAAAAGGTTTTACAAACAAAAAATGGAAATAAAGTGGGTCGTTTGCAGGTACAGGCAAGTTGGCAAAAACCAGATGGAACATCCCTGCTTACCGAAAAAACTACTTTTATTTTTTCGGGCACAGCCAATGATAGGTTTATTGAACGAATTACAACGCTGACCGCTACTACGCAGGACGTGCTATTTAAAGACAACAAAGAAGGAGTACTGGGCATTAGGTTGGCGAGGGAGTTGGAGCATCCTTCGGATAAGCCCGAAACGTTTACTGACGGCAGTGGTAAAGCAACTGCAGTGCCTCAGCTCAACAACCAAAATGTTACCGGTATGTACACCAGTAGCGAAGGCAAAACCGGCGATGCCGTTTGGGGTACCCGGGGTAAATGGGTAAACTTGACCGGTACCATAGGCAACGAAAAAATTTCATTGGTTATGTTAGACCACCCGGGCAATGTAGGTTATCCCACCTATTGGCATGCCCGGGGGTATGGATTGTTTGCTGCAAATACTTTGGGGCAAAAAGTGCTGAGCAATGGCAAGGAGGAGTTGAACTTTTTATTGCCTGCAGGCAAATCAGTTACGTTTAGGTACCGGATTATTATACAGTCAGGCAACTATCTTACGAGTGCAGAAGTTAACAATGCGTTTGATGTTTTTGCTAAGTAAACCTGGTAAACACAAGAGATATGGATGATAAAACAACCCGCTGGAAACAAAGATTTAAGAATTTTGAAAAGGCCATTTTATTATTGCAGGCTGCTGTATCTCAGAACGAGCTGTCAATATTGGAACAGGCTGGCGTAATCCAAACTTATGAGATAACCTTTGAGCTTGCCTGGAAAACACTAAAAGATTTTCTGGAAAGTAAAGAAGTTATAGCCCAGTTTCCCCGGGACGTGATTAAAGAAGCTTTCAAAAATAAAATTATTAAAGCGGGTGAAATATGGTTGGATATGTTAGAGAAAAGAAACCTGATGAGCCATACATACGATGAGAAAAATGCAGGTTTGGCTCTTCAGTTAATTGTCAATTCTTATTTTGATGAATTGTATGATTTGTACTTAACCCTCAACAAAATGGTATGAACGAATTTGGAATATCGGATAAAAGCTATCAGTTGATCATGGAGGCATTTCCA
>JANPPB010000572.1:0-2811 GCA_031428295.1 Segetibacter sp.
GATACATTTAGGCTGCGGGGTATTTTATCCAATGCTAAAATGGAAGTTTTTATACCGGGTTCCGTTAAGAGCAATGCAGCGGTTGGTAAGCCAGTGGTAGCAAAAGTAATTACCATAAAAGTGGTGAAGGATGTAATGAAATTTGATAAGGAATTGATTACAGCGCAGGCGGGAACCACGGTGAAAATCGTTTTTCAAAATCCTGACCACATGCAGCACAATTTTGTTTTAATAAAACCTAAGACGATGGACAAAGTGGGTGCCGCCGCAGATAAACTGGCGATGGATGCTTCTGGTACAAAACTCAATTATGTGCCCAGGATGCCAGAGGTTTTACAGGCTACCCCCTTAATAAATCCGGGGGGGTCTTACACTTTAACTTTCACCGTACCTGCAACACCCGGCGACTATCCTTTTGTTTGCACCTTTCCCGGACACTGGAGAATTATGAATGGAATACTAAGGGTAACCAAAGCTCCAAATACGTAACTATTTGGCTGACTATGTAAAGGCAAAAATTTTTTTAAGGCAACAGTTTTTTACTGATAATAATATGGCATTACAAATAAAATTTGGCGTAACCACCTGGCTCTGGACATCTCCTTTTACCACCGCTTCGGTACACGAAATTTTTTCGAAGATCAGGGCAATGGGTTTTGATGCAGTAGAGATTGCAGCCGAGGATCCTTTACTTATTGATGCTTCTGTTGTAAAACAGGCATTGGCTCAATATGAATTAGAGGCGGTGATCTGTGGTGCTTTTGGCCCTTCCCGCGATTTGACCAACGATGATGTATCTGTTCAAAATAATTGCTTCGACTACATCCGTTCATGCTTTGATTTATGTAACAAACTTGGAACTTCTTTTTTAGCCGGGCCTATGTATTCAGCAGTGGGCAAAGCACGTATGATACCCGATGAACAAAGAAAAATGGAGTGGGAATTGGCTGTTAAAAATCTTTATAAAGTTGCCCAGATGGCGGCAGATCACAATCTGCAAATTGCCCTTGAACCGCTAAACAGGTTTGAGTCAGACCTGGTAAATACAACTGATGATGTATTGCGATTGGTAAATGATATCAACCATCCGGCTGCTAAAATTATGCTGGATGGTTTTCACATGAATATAGAAGAACGGGATGTTGAAAAGGCTATAATAAGTGCAGGCAGCAAGCTCATTCATTTTCAGGTGTCAGAAAATTATCGGGGCACACCCGGAACGGGACAAACCCGCTGGGATGCTTATAAAAGGGGATTAGAGGCGATCAATTATAATGGAATAGTATCCATAGAAAGCTTTACTCCTGAAAATAAAGAGTTAGCCGGTGCCGTATGTTTCTGGCACCCAATGGCAGAAAACCAGGATGATTTTGCACGGGATGGATTAAGGTTTTTAAAGGGGTTATTTGGTGGATGATGTTGTTGATGTTGTGCTTTTATTTGTACAAAGATGAGGCGGGTTGGGGAATAACAGCATTGTCATCAACTTAAGGCTTTGGACATGTTCGTCATTCTTTAGGGTAAGAAAGCCGCATGGAGCACCAAAAGTTGAAGAGTGCGACGCAACGAAAGTTCAATAGTAGCAGTATGTTTGGCTCAAAAAAATAAATCATAAGTTGAGGCTTATGCGATTATCAGAATTTGGGAATCCCCTGGATTAAGTTAATACAAACTACAGGGTATGCTGAAATAAAATTCAGCATGACGGCTCTCTTTTCACAATGTTCGTTACCCTAATATTCTTAAGTTAATGACATTGCAGATAAAGCGGATTTAAGGAAGTCAGGGCTGCTCCTGTTTAGCATTTTTTACTTTTTACTTTTTAATTTAAAACTCATGGAAAATAAAAAATTTAATATCGCCATAGTCGGCCTCGGGTTTGGTGCCGAATTTATACCTATTTACCAGCGTCACCCTTTGGCAAACATGTATGCCATTTGCCAGAGAAATGTCGAAAAGCTCAACGAAGTAGGAGATGCATTTGGCATTGAAAAACGTTATAGCGATTTTGATGAATTACTCAAAGATCCGGAAGTGGATGTTGTGCATATCAACACACCCATACAAAGCCATGCAGCACAATCCATAGCTGCATTGCGGGCAGGTAAGCATGTTGCCTGTACGGTACCTATGGCTACTTCGGTTGAAGAATGCCGTCAGATTGTGGAGGCAGTTAATGAAACCGGCCTTACCTATATGATGATGGAGACAGTAGTGTACAGCCGTGAATTTTTATTTGTAAAGGAGATGTATGATAAAGGCGAAATGGGCAAACTCCAGTTTTTGAGGGCATCCCATCAACAGGAAATGGCAGGCTGGCCCGGCTATTGGGAAGGCCTGCCACCCATGCACTATGCCACCCATTGTGTGGGCCCGGTTGTGGCCCTGGCCAATGCCGATGCTGAGCATGTTTCGTGCTATGGCTCAGGACGCATTGATGCGCACCTGATTGAAAAGTATGGCTCGCCTTTCGCTGTAGAAAGTTGTCATATAAAATTTAAGGACTCCGATCTGGCAGCGGAAGTTACCCGATCGTTATTTAATACAGCACGCCAATACCGCGAAAGCTTTGATGTGTACGGATCGAAAAAAACATTTGAATGGACATTGGTAGAACACGAAGAATCGGTGATACATACAGGCGAAAAACCTGAGAAGGTAACCATCCCAGATTATGCGCATTTGTTGCCCGAAGCCATACAGTCGTTTACTACCGGTGGCGTGTACGATGCAGATAGTAAACAACACTTGTCGTTTATACAGGGTTCGGGGCACGGTGGGTCACATCCGCACCTTGTTCACGAATTGTTG
>JANPPB010000573.1:0-2069 GCA_031428295.1 Segetibacter sp.
CTGGCCGTTTTTAAATAAGCTCAAAGCACGTTGCCTGGCACTTTGCGACTTATTTCCATGAATGGCTTCAGCTTCAATATTGGCACGGTTCAAATCCTTCACCACCTTATCAGCGCCGTGTTTGGTGCGGGTAAATACTAAAGCAGTTCTTATGGTTTCATCTTTTAAAAGATGCAACAACAACAAACGCTTATCATTTTTCTCAACAAAATATACGCCTTGTTCTATTTTTTCTGCTGTTGAAGAAACCGGTGTCACCTCAACCCTTGCCGGGTTGGTTAAAATGCTGCCTGCCAGGCTGGAAATTTCAGACGGCATGGTTGCTGAAAAGAAAAGTGTCTGGCGTTTAGCCGGTATTTTAGTGATAACTTTCTTCACGTCATGTATAAAGCCCATATCCAGCATACGGTCAGCTTCGTCCAACACAAACATTTGTATGTTGCTTAGATTAATAAATCGCTGATCAACCAGGTCGAGTAAACGACCAGGCGTAGCAATTAAAATATCAACTCCAAAACGCAAAGCATTGGTTTGCGCATGTTGCGATACGCCACCAAAAACTACCAAATGCGTAAGTCCGGTATGCTTACCGTATGAAGCAAAGCTTTCATCAATTTGTATGGCCAGCTCTCTTGTTGGCGTAAGTATTAATGCCCTTATAGGTTTTGGCCCACGTTGATTGGTTTTTGTACTATGCAATAACTGAAGAATGGGAATTGCAAATGCTGCAGTTTTTCCTGTTCCTGTTTGGGCACATGCTAATAGGTCCTGACCATTTAATACAATGGGAATTGATTGTTCCTGTACGGGTGTTGGAATGGTATACCCTTCTGATTTGAGCGCTTTTAAAATGGGCTCAATTAAATTCAAGTTTTCGAACGACAATGTAATAATTGTTTAAATAAATTAAATAACGACTGTACAAATAATATGTTACCAATCGATTTATATATGCTCATCATATGACCTGATGAAGCTTTTAAGGAGAAGGAAGATTATCGGGTCTGCTAAGAGAGATTATATGAATGCCGCGAAGATAGGGGAATAAAGTCCGTGAAAGCCAGGTAGTGCATTACTGGTTGTGTTAAGACTTTCCCCTTAAAAATGATTTCTGATTTTGTGTGAAATTAAAAAAGCCACCGGTTGTGGTGGCTTTCAAAGTTTTTTGTGATCCAGATCATCCCGCAGCTTCTTCAACCTTAGCCCTTATTTTGGCTTCAAGTTCGTTGGCTAATTCAGGATTATCGTTTAATAATTGTTTTACTGTATCGCGGCCCTGGCCCAGCTTGTTGGTATCGTAACTAAACCAGCTTCCACTTTTTTGAATGATGCCTAACTCCACACCCATATCAATTATTTCTCCAATCTTGCTTATGCCACCACCAAAAATTATATCGAACTCGGCAGCACGAAAAGGCGGGGCAACTTTGTTCTTAACCACTTTAACCTTAACCCTATTACCAATAGCAGAATCGCCATCTTTTATTTGGGCCATCCTTCTTATATCCAGCCTTACCGAAGCATAGAATTTAAGTGCGTTACCACCGGTTGTGGTTTCAGGGTTGCCAAACATCACCCCAATTTTCTCTCTTAACTGGTTAATAAAAATGCAGATGGTGTGTGTCTTGTTGATGGTGGCAGTTAATTTACGTAACGCCTGGCTCATCAATCTAGCCTGCAAACCCATTTTGCTATCGCCCATTTCGCCTTCCAGTTCTCCTTTGGGTACCAAAGCTGCAACAGAGTCAATTACCACAACATCCAGTGCTCCTGATAAAATTAAACGGTCTGCAATCTCCAGTGCCTGCTCACCATAGTCTGGTTGAGATATTAAAAGATTGTCTACATCAACACCCAGCTTTTGAGCATAAGCGCTATCAAAAGCATGTTCAGCATCAATAAAGGCACACATGCCACCTTTCTTTTGTGCTTCTGCTATTACATGAATAGCAAGGGTTGTTTTACCACTGCTTTCGGGCCCGTATATCTCAATAATTCTACCTTTTGGTAAACCTCCAATTCCAAGGGCAACGTCTAATCCTATTGACCCTGTAGAAATTGTTTCCAGT
>JANPPB010000574.1:0-4205 GCA_031428295.1 Segetibacter sp.
ATCATTTTTATTTCCAAATCATTTGTTTTCATCTTAATACCATCAACTGAATTTGAAAAGACATAGTCACCATTTACAATAGTTGCTTGTATTACTCCTTTAGAAGTAACTTCTCTTACCAATATTCGTTCACCCTCAAACCAATGGGGTTGACGAGGTGCAGCCAACCATTCGCCATAATCCACATAACTGCCTTTCCAATTAAGGCCATAGCGAACGATCTCTCCGCCTCCCAACAGTGGTCTATGGGTTTTCTTAATTTTTTTATCGGAATGAAAAGACCTTAATAGAGATTGGTTTTCTTTTTGAGCTGGCTTTCCTTTGCCGTTTTCATAAATTTTAACTCCCCAAACAACAATAGCAAAATCATTTAAAACCGCTTTCAAGGACCTTATCTTTTCAACAATAATATTTATACTATCATCGCTATAAACCGGAAAAGCATACTTCAATTCAGGTTTAATTATACTAGTACTTAGCAGGTAAGTTCTCATTTCAGGGAGGTCCCATCTTTCAATTATAAAGCTGCTTTTGGGTGTGCTATTAGATAAAATTATGATACAAGTCTCAACATTTGCTGCCCTAAAAGTTTGCTTGGGTGTGATTACAAAATTTTCAAATCGCATTTCTTCAACCAAAAATCTTCTAAACTTAATATCATAGGTTGATGCTACCCATGCAGAAGGAATAATATAACCAAGGTATCCTCCATCCCTCAAAAGATTTTTTCCTCTCTCTACAAAAAGTGTGTATGTATCCAACTGATAATTTGCAACCTGATATTTTTCCCGCAAATAAGTATCTACAGATTTTGAAATTGTAGCTCCATAAGGTGGATTACCAATAACAATATCGAAGCCATTTACTTTTCCGTATGGCACTTCAGGTTCATCAACTCTATATTTTTTTATTAAATCTTCAGCATCATTTTGCAGCGCAATAACTTTATTGTATTGCCTTCTCAATTCTTCATTCGGCGAAGGTTTCTTAAGATTAAACACCTCCGGAAATGCTCTTTGCCAATTGAAAGGCTTTATTTTCTTTTCTTCTTCAAAAAGTTCATTGGCATAAAAATCGGTGTCAATTAAGCTATTTCCACTTTTAATGTTGTTATCGAGTGTTGGCAAAACCCTTTCGTGAAAAAGCTTTAGTTGTGTTTCAATGCTTGCTTCCGTTTCACCTTCCATGCACTTTAATAGCAGGGAAAGTTTGGTTACTTCTACGGCATTTGCATCAAGGTCAACACCAAAAATGTTGTTGAGCAAAATGCGTTTCTTTTCGGCGGTGGTCAGATTGCCGGCTGGTGTTAACGGGTTGTCTTTGCTGCCTTTGCTTGGCTTGCCGTTATTGGTGTAATAATCAAGATGCCATTTTAAAAGGTAATCATAAGCGCCAAGTAAAAAGCTTCCACTGCCACATGCGGGGTCAACTATTTTTAGCTTTGCTACCTCTGCAGGTGTCACTTTTTTACCTCCTTCGGATAGATCAAGGGGGGCTACTTTTCCAACCGTATTTTTTACAATGTATTCAACAATGTATTCGGGGGTATAATAAACACCGCCTGCTTTTCTTACTTCGGGCTTTTCTTCAATTACGGCTCTGCCGCTTTTTGAAAGTGATATGGTCTTTCCTAAAAACTGCTCGTAAGCGCTGCCTAAAATCTCAACCGAAATAACGGAGAATTCATAAGGACTTACAGGATAATACAAATCATTGATGATGTTTTTAATGATCTTATTATCAATCTCAATGTTGCCGCTTACTTTGTCTTTGCTAAAATCAAAAAGACCGGAATTGTATCTCTGGTCGGCAGTGTGAAACTGCTTTAAAAGGTTTTGATAAAAAGCCCCCTCCGGTTCACCCCCAGTACCTCTCCGCCCGGAGAGGGGAGCAATGCAACTTTGCATGTTTCCATAACGTTCAACGCCTCGGTCTTCTGCAATACGTAAAAATATTAACCTGTCAATAATATGCTGCACCACAAAGTTCAGTTCCTCTTCATCAATATTGTTGCGAAGTGCAATATTGTTGGCAAGGTAAGTTCTCCACGTATCAAGCGAAATCAGAAACTCATGGTCAACAGTGGTGGTGCCTTTCTTTTGTTTATTGCCTGCTACAAATTTGTCAAAGCTGCCTTTAAGCACTTTCTCTTTGCTGAACGTATCCCAGATAAAGTCGAACTCGTTTAAATACTGTTGATAGGTGAAATATTTTATTCTTGCGTGGCTGGCTTTGTCGGTCAGATTGGGTTTTTTGGTACAGTCGTAAATGGCAAACTCTTCAAAGTCGGTTATAAGGCTGATAGCCAGTTTAGCGCTCCAGCCATAACGCCGAACCTGGTAAGCAGGCGTTATTTCATCCTTAATTAATACGCTTGGCTTTTTGGCTTCAACAAAAAATAATCGTTTGCCTCCGCCCAACCTAAATGAATAGTCAGGCGCTTTTGTTGCTTTGCCAATTTTTATTTTGTCTTCGTGAATAACTTCCCTGTAGCTTTCTGCGTAGCCTTGCTCGTTGTCTATGTCCCAACCCAATGCTTTAAAAAATGGATCAATAAAGTCTCGCCTGGTAAGTGTTTCGTTATAATCGGAGCGTTTGTAAAATTCCTTTTGCTCGTCGAACCTTTCGATTAGCGATGCTATTTTTTTATATGCTTCTTCCTTTGATATCATTGTTTTAAGAATTCATGCACAAGCAATGCATCTTATTATTTACAGTATAGCAATATAAGTTTTCTTGTTGAGCCGTCATAAATGTGCTTTCAGCAACTCTGCATCTTTCAATACAAATCAGGATTATCAGTTTTCAACACCTCCTGAAAACAAATGAGAATTTCACGTTTCACTTTTTACCAATTAGTTAAGTCCTTTTAACAATTGAAAGTTCACTATCATAAAAGGCAACACCTTTTTTGAATTACCTTTGTGCTTTAACTATTTGCATGAAGAAGACGCACATTATTTTGCTTGTTTTTATTGCCATTGCCATTGCTGTGTTGTTAAGTTTTATGGGTGACATCACTACTTACGACACTGTGAGTTCAGCCAAAGAAAAGCCGGGCAAATTTGTACACCTCATTGCCAAAATGGAGCAAAACTCCCTTGAGTACGATCCTGTAAAAGATCCCAATTACTTAGCTTTTACCGCAGTTGATTCTCTTGGCAATAGTATAAAAGTTGTCTACCGCAACACCAAACCTACCGATATGGAAAAAAGTGACCGCCTGGTTTTAAAAGGTAGGGTTGAAGACGATCATTTTGAATGCAAGGATATACTACTCAAGTGCCCGTCAAAATATAAAGATGACATCAATGCTGCCAAAAAACAATTGGGCACAGCATCCTTAAACACTACTCCGCAAGAACTCGCAACTGAAAATAAATAACTGCTATGGAATTTGTAGGTGAACATTTACTGCCTGGACAACTGGGTCATTTTTTTGCAATACTTTCTTTGGTGGCTAGCTTATTGGCCACCATTGCTTTTTTTAAAGCCACAAACACAACTGATCTACAACAAAAAAATAGCTGGATCAGGCTGGCCCGAATAGCATTTTTAGCTGAAACCGTTTCAGTCATTGCCATATTCGCATCACTTTATTTTATCATTTCAAGTCATTTGTTCGAATACAAATATGCCTGGCAACACAGCAGCAGAGCATTGCAGGTAGAGTATTTATTAAGTTGTTTTTGGGAAGGTCAGGAGGGAAGTTTTATGCTTTGGAGCTTTTGGCATTGCGTGTTGGGTTGGGTATTAATCTGGCGTGCTAAAAAATGGGAAGCCCCTGTAATGACTGTTGTAAGCTTCATGCAGTTTTGTTTGGCAACCATGCTTATCGGCATTTACTTTTTTAACGCCAAGGTTGGTAGCAGTCCTTTTGTTTTACTGCGAAACGAAATGAAAGATGCACCTATCTTTTCGCAAGCCAATTACCTGTCGTTTGTAAAAGATGGCAATGGGTTAAATGCCTTGCTGCAGAACTATTGGATGGTTATACATCCCCCTATACTCTTTTTGGGTTTTGCTTCTACTATTGTTCCCTTTGCTTATGCAATAGCCGGCTTATGGACAAAAGATCATAAAGGTTGGACAAGGCCCGCCATTCCATGGGCCGCATTTTCGGGTGCCATATTGGGTGTTGGTATTATGATGGGTGCTGCATGGGCTTACGAAAGTCTTACGTTCGGTGGTTATTGGGCCTGGGA
>JANPPB010000575.1:0-7854 GCA_031428295.1 Segetibacter sp.
AGTAACCCTGGCATCTACCGGCACCTTAATTTGCACTTCAGCATCTACCGGTATCACATCCCTGAATGGTCCCTTCATCATCATTGGGTTGGTTAGATTGACCAAATGCACCGTCATGGAATTACTTTGGCGCCAAACCGAGACATCCACTACCCCTTTGCTTTTTATAGTAACAAGAGGTTGTTCATTTAAAGCCCAGTGAATAGCGTTGCGCATTAATTTTGAATGATCGGAACTCATCATTTGCCAAAAAGAACGGTCGATATCAGAGGGGATGTAGACCACCCTTCCTTTACCAACCTCGCTCAAATAGACCTGCCGGTCGTTGGTTTTAGCGATCCGCGGGAATACATCTTCCATCGGCAGATCGGGATAGGATGGAATAAGCGTTACCGGGTCGGGAAAAGATTTGTGCGGTTTTACTTTTGCCCGGTAAACAGTGTTGATGATGCGGGGGGTATTTTCCAGGCCTTCAAATATTTGCTTGTACGGACCATTGGCAGTAGTGTTGTTTAATGCGAGGTAGCTATTACGCATAGGTCCTTCTATACCATTGTCATAATTCACTCCAAATAAATCGGCTAATGCGAAATTTTTTCGGGGTTTACCATTTTCATCATACAACGATGTTTCGAAGGTAGCCACCAGGCTGCCGCCATTTTCAACAAATGCCTTTAACTGGGTACATTGTTTATCTGATAAGGCAGCGATGTTTGGTAGTATTAATAACTTGAATGGTTTTAGCTGTTCCATGTCCAGCATCTTATCATTTACCATTTCAAAAGGCATACTATCTTCTACCAAAGTGTGATACATACCGGTCTCATGGTCGCGGCTGTTGTGTTGCCAGGGCTGACCGCCGTACTTTAGATTAGTCTGCTCGGAGTACAGTACCCCAACATTTGCTATTGGCGCCGTATTGCGCAGGTACTTTTCATTTTTATGGTAACCCTGGTACATTAAAGCAACGGCATCCATCCAGCGCTTGTCGTAAATAACGCCGCCAAATTTTACAAAACATGGCTTCATGCCTCCTGCTACACCTTCGGCTACCCAAATTCTTATTTCAGCATCGTTCTGCACCGAATCTTTCCAGCGGTATTCTTCTTCTATTCCAACACTAAATATTCCTATCAACGGTTTCATGCCCAGGGCGGCCCTAAGCTCTTTGGCGCCCCTGGCATTAGCCCAGGGCGGAATTACTCCCCGGCGTGCCTGCTGATCTGCAAAAAAGAAATCGGAATGTTTGCCTGTTAAAAGCTTATCGGGAAAACCATTGGGGATGAAGCGAGCTGTAGATTTTTGCTCTCTGATTTTTGCATCCCACAAAAACCACAATTCTTTTAAACGCTCTGTTTGCCACGCCACCCATTTTTGGTATGTGGGATCGAGCCTTTCAGCGTTAGGTGGGAGATCGAGCCCGGTAGCCGCCTTAAAGTTTTGTTTGCAGTGCTGGCAATAGCAAACACCATGGCCTTGCCAGCGATTTGAGAAGATGGCATCCGGTTGGTAACGATCCATAATCTCACGGTTGACAGTGGTCATGAAATCGAAATTATAGGGACCTAAGGCACAGGTAACCCATAGTTCGGGATTGGCCCAGTGGCGGCGTTTCTGTCCATCGGCCGTTACGGCGATGTAGTCGGGATGCGCATTAAACATATCCTGCCTTGTAGCATGTGGATCTGTTCTTAACACTACCGACATATTCATCTTACGACATTCCTTTACCAGGTACCCCAACACATCTTTGTTATTTAACCAATCACTGCGGTGATGGAAAGGTATATTGGTCGGGTAGAAAGCAACAATACCACCAGCGCTTAAAAGCACTCCGTCAGCATGTATTTTTCTAAAGTAATTCAACCAGAAGTCAGGATCGTAATTGCCGGGATCACTTTCAACAAAAGCCAACTGTGCCCATCGCATACCTTTGTCGAACCAGGGTTCTTCATTCAAAGGCATTATACCGGCCATAGCTTTGGAGCCTCCTATAATTACGCCTCCGCCTATCAACCCACTGTTTCTTATAAAATCTCTTCTTTGCATGGTATTACCCTCTGTTTGTTTCATTAAAAAATTAGAAGTGTGCTGTTGCCATGTTACGATACATGCTAATTAAAACTGGGTTCTGAGTAAATATGGAAGGACTGTTCATTACCTGTATCTAATTTAAAAGAACAGGAAAGACAGTCATGAACTTCTTTGTACCTAATGACGCAGTCACTCATTGATTTACTGTTGCTAAATTTAATTAGAAAAGATAACTGCATAATTGCAAAAATTTGTCTATTGAAGCACCTTAAAAACTATTTTTTTCAGGTTACTATAGCCCTCAACAGCAACTGCAGGGCAATGTACATCCGGAGGCAATACGATGTACAAAGATGTGCTGTCACTTTCCCGGAATTTTCCATTAGCTGTATAAAATGCAATATCCATTGCTGAATTATAAGGCACTGTAATTATAGCTGATGATAAAGGAACAATGGCTGTTTTTTCTTTTCCTGAAATAACATAATGAATATCTATATACCTATGGTGGCTTTCCCATTTAGCAGAGGTTAGCCTAAGCTTCTCCTTAATATTCATACTTTCTTTTACCACAAATCAAATTATGCTACAAAGTAATAGTTCTTTGGACAGCGGGTATTTTCTCAGATAGTACGGTTGGTGAATAAATCCAGTTTTAAGCACATAGTTACAGAGGTAATGCCGACCGGTATAGACAATTTTTATTTTTAAACGGTGACTGGCGCAAAAAAAGAACAGGCAGATGTAATAACGTAATATGTGGCAGGTAACCGGCGATACTGCAAAGCAACTTTCGGAACGATTTGAAAAGATTGTGCAAGACCGGCAGAGCATGTCTATTACTCGCTTTGACAAGTCAATTAGCCATTCACGACAACTTGACAATGCAATACCTCCATCAAAAATTTCAAGTCTCTTTTTGAGTGAATTTGTAGGAATGATAGCAGACGATCCGGATTGTAGAATTCAATTAAAAGGCTTCCATTGTAACATTATCAACGACCATAAAACATTTAAAGAAGAGCAGGAAGGTTATGAGGACATTCCGGTTTATAAGACGCTGGACACATCAATGGTGCAACGAAATTATTTGCAGATAAAATCCGACATTAAGGACTTAAGAATTTAAAGCCTGCAAGATGTTTGTCTTGAGGGCTTTTTTTTATGTCTTTACTAAAGTTCGTTTGAGATAAATGAGGTGCCAAGCGGTCAGTTTTGAGTGCTAAGCCTGTTGATACTTTTGGACATTCAAATTTCCTAAAAGTGTATTTTATTGCAGATAGCACCTTCCCTCCATTTTCAACAAGTCGAAAGAAATGGTGCTAACGAAAATCACAGAAGGCATAGTAGAGTTTGCTACGACAAAAGGTGAAACGTACAACATATTACCACAATAAATGCCAGGATCCACGCTGTAATTAACTTCGGTATTATACTCAGGATTGCTACAACCTGCATAATAATTCAGGAAATGATTTGTAGCTAATTTAGTGTCTCAACTCCGGTGATGAATAAAATTAGTAGAGATGAAATGATTAAGGGTTGACCACTCACTTAATAAACATGCCTCATAGCATGAATGAACCCCGGCCATTTGCACTACATAGATTATAAAGCCGGGCAATTATGATAACACAAAATGTTCCCTCTTACACTTTACGTCAACTTATTTTTTACTTTTTAAAACTTGGTTCAACAGGCTTTGGTGGCCCGGTAGCATTGGTGGGCTATATGCATAAAGACCTTGTAGAAGACCGCCATTGGATTAGTGATGAAGATTACAAACAAGGGTTAGCGCTGGCTCAACTGGCACCCGGCCCTTTGGCTGCTCAACTTGACATTTACCTGGGCTTTTTTCATTACAGAATCGCAGGTGCTACGCTGGCGGGCCTTGCCTTTATTATCCCATCGTTTATAATGGTGGTCTTGCTTGGCATTACATACAAACTATACAGTGGGCTGGCCTGAATGCTGGCTGTTTTTTATGGCGTTGGCGCTGCTGTTATTGGAATTATTGCTATTAGCTCTTATAAGCTAACCACAAAATCTATTGGCAGCTTTAGCATGATCTCGTTTAAAAAGAACGCCTTGCTCTGGTTATTTTTTATTGTTGCGGCCACTATAACAATTATTACAATGCCGGAAAACGTATTGTTATTTGTAGCAGCCGGCGCTGTGTATATGCTAACTAAAGCGCCTCCAAAATGGTCACCAGTTACAAACAACACCTCTTTTTTTCTTTTGCAAACCGGCTTTTGGGATTATGAAAGTTCTACGCTTATTAAAATTGCCATTTTCTTTACCAAGGCAGGGGCATTTGTTTTTGGCAGTGGCCTGGCTATTGTACCATTTTTACATGCAGGCGTTGTAACCGAAAATCACTGGTTGACAGAACAGCAATTTTTTAGATGCTGTTGCAGTAGCCATGATAACACCCGGGTCCCGTAGTAATTACGGTAGCCTTTATAGGCTACCTGGTGGCGGGTTTTCCGGGTGCATGTGTTGCAGCCCTGGCTACTTTCTTACCTTGCTATTTATTCACAGTTATACCTGCACCGTATTTTAAAAAGATAGCAAAAAACCAGTCAGTAAAAGCCTTTGTAGACGGTATAACCGCAGCAGTAGTTGGCGCCTTGGTGGGCGCAGTAGTTGTAATTGCTACACGAAGCATTGTTGACATAGCCACGGCATTAATAGCCATCATTACTGTTTGTGCTTTACTATTTGTAAAAAAGATACGGGAGCCATATATAATTGCTGTTGCAGCAATCATAGGGGTGATACTAAAGATGCTTATATAAATAGCACAAACCAGTATCCTTTCCCTTGTTCGTTAACGGTTCATTTTCATTGTAGCTTGAATTTGTAACCCATAAACCCAGCTCGCCCGGATAATGCGTAATGCAACTTCGGAAGCAAATGAGAACCCTAACTGGTTCTTGTTTTTGATAAGCTTCTGCTGGTTTACTTTCTACTTCAGTTCATAGGTCGAACCCTAAATGTTGGACATGTTCTGGGTTCATTAGGGTGATGATGCCGGAATTGCAGCTCGTTCGGAATAATCACTTAATACTTGTAAAAACTATTGATTGGTTAAAATGACTTTTAACGCTTTTTCTTTTGAAGCGTTTCCAAATACTTCATAAGCCTTCAGTATTTCATCCAGCTTAAAATGATGGGTAATTAATTTATTAGGATCTATTTTTCCGGATGAAACCGTTTTTAAAAGCATAGGCGTTGTATTTGTATTTACCAGGCCCATAGTAATGGTAATGTTTTGAATCCATAGGTTTTGAATTTGCAGATCTACGCTATGACCATGAACACCAATGTTAGCAACGTGACCACCGGGGCGAACAATGTTCTGGCAAATATTAAAAGTTTCAGGAATGCCAACCGCTTCTATGGATACATCAACACCGTCTTTCGTCTCAGACATTATTCTTTCTACGGCATTTTCTGATGATGAATTGATGGTATCTGTTGCGCCAAAGTCTTTAGATAATGCAAGCCGGTTATCATCAACGTCTATCATATAAATTTTAGCAGGAGAATAGAATTGCGCAGTGAGTAACGTTGCCATTCCAATTGGACCGGCGCCTACAATGGCAATGGTATCGCCAGGCTTTACACAACCGTCTATTACACCAATTTCATGACCAGTTGGTAAGATATCGCTTAGCATTACCAATCCCTCTTCATCCGCATTTTCAGGTATAGCATGCAGGCTGTTTGCCGCATGAGGTATACGTACATATTCTGCCTGGGTTCCATTAATTAAATGTCCCAAAATCCAACCTCCATCCTCGCAATGAGCATACAACTGTTTCTTACAATATTCGCAAGTACCATCAGCCGTAATGCAGGAAATGATTACACGGTCACCTTTCTTAAAATTTTTAACGGCCAGGCCAACTTCTTCAACAATACCCACGCCTTCATGACCAAGTGTGGTGCCCGGCTTTACGGAAGGCACCTTACCTTTTATGATGCCAAGATCAGTTCCGCAAATGGTAGTCTTCAAAATTTTAACCAATGCGTCTGTTGGCTTTTCAATCCCCGGTATGGGAATGTCTTTCCATTCAATTTTACCGGGACCATCATATACAAGGGCTTTCATTGTTGCTTTTGTAATACGGGGCTTATCAGTTTCATTTATTTCAGATGTGGCTTGCATAAATTTTATTTTTCAGATTTTTACTCATTATGAACTTATAAAAGTGGGATACATTGTTTGTAAGAAAGTTGATACCAAAATCTTACCACCACATAGTTAAAGTTCCATTTGTGTCTTGTGGATTTGCGGCATTTAAGCCAGAAATAGAAATAGCCTGTTACCAAATCATGCTAACATGTGCATAAATGGTCTGTGATTCGTTATAATACAGATTTTAATAAGTCAATGTAATGCCTGCTCCAAACCCCATATCGCTATCGTAGTAAGTTGAAATACCAAAGTATTTGGTTACGATATACATTAAACCTGCCATGTACTCCTTATCGGTATTGCCCATAAGGTTTAACCTTATACTTGGTGTAAGTGTAATATCCTCACGCATTAATTGGAAACGAAATTTGCTTTCTTGCTTTTTCCTCAACCGGTTTCTGACAAATGCAACATTCTTCAAATTCTCCTTTAACGCCTTGCTGGCGCCTACCCACATCCGGTTTCCTTTTATATCAACCAGACTGCCAAATAAAGATGATGACTGTCAAGGTTATACAATCTTATTATGTCCTCATCTTATTATTGGGTTATGCCACAATTACTTTTTTTCCTTCTCCATTTACTGCTGCTCCAAAACAGAACAAACCCAGATAAAATGGTTAATAACCCAACAATTGAAAACGTTCTCAATAGCCAGTTATTCATATTGTCTCTTTGCTGATAGTCCATGGTATGCATCATCCATAAAAAATCAAAAATCCGCCACTTATTATTTCTGAAACTTTCCACCCTGCCAAAATCTGCAGATACATACACGGTAGTGCCGGTAGGATGATTGAATGTTACCGCCCATGCCGGCAGTGGTTTTTGCCGGTACTCGTGGTGCCCGTTTGTTGTGGTTAAATACTCAACTGATGTTACTGTAGGTGCTCCGTTGAAACTGGCGGCTGCAATGTTGACTGCTTCATCTTTTGTAATAGGCTTTCGTATCTGGCCTGTTTGTGCATCGGCAAGTATTTTAAACTCTTTGCCCGTGGCTGTATAAATGATACTGTAAAAAGGTTTTTGAAGAATACCAATAACCTGGATAGAATTTATAAAGTCAGGTTTATTAGAAGCACTTTGTAAAATGCCACCCGGAGATACAAAGTTGAAGTTGCCACTTAAATGTGGAGTAGCCTTATGTTGGAAGTCTCCATGAATTTCGTCTATGTTGGTCCAGCTAAAATATAGTCCCCCAATTGTCCAGAACAAAAATTGAACACCAAGAAACACACCCATGTAACGGTGAATTCTTCTTATGTAATAATGTTTGCTCTTTGCCATTATAAAAATAATTTTAAGCAGATTTTTTTAGTGAAGATTTAAATGATTTTGAGATCAAATTGGACCAACAACTTTTCCCATGCAACAGCGATTGTTCCCTGATTACCCTTTCCATTCTTAATAAAATATTGCAACCGCTCAGTTGATTTAGCCTGCTTAATTGGCTTCACTTTTATTCTTACTACATCATCCTTTTCATCATAGTCGTTAGCTAAATGCTGGTCCCACTTTTTGTTGATGATGAGAGTCCACATAGATTTACCGGGTATTGTAAACACCGCATATTTACCCGCCGGAATTGTTGTACTACCAACAATAAATGATTT
>JANPPB010000576.1:0-1502 GCA_031428295.1 Segetibacter sp.
GGCAATGGCTACCGACTTTGCAGTAATGGTATCAAAGGGCTTAATCTCTGTTTTGCGCTCCCTGCCCTTTCCAAATTTCTTTAGCAGGTTCTCGTAATAGGTTACTGCATAATCGGTCAGGTTTTGCAGGTCAAACTGAACCTGTTTGATATCACCTTCCAGGTTTTTAATCTGCTCGTTCAGTTCATCAATGTCAAGCCTGTAAATACGCCGTACCGGTTTTTCGGTAAGCTTAACAATGTCTTCTCTGGTAATGCTGCGCTTTAAAATCTTTTTAAAAGGAGTAAAGGCTTTATCAATAGCTTCCAATACTTTTTCCCAGGTTTCATGTTTCTTTTCTAATTCTTTATATATTTTTTCTTCGAAGAAGATTTTTTCAAGTGACGTGTAATGCCACTTTTCGTTTAACTCGCCCAGCCTTATTTCCAGCTCTCTTCTTAATAACTCTTTGGTTTTATCCGCACTTAATTTAAGTAAGTCCTGCACCGTCATAAACAACGGTTTCTGGTCTACAATAACGCATGCATTGGGCGAAATGCTTACCTCGCAATCAGTAAAAGCATAAAGGGCATCAATTGTAATATCAGGCGATATACCTTGTGCCAGTTCAATCATAATTTCAACATTGGCAGCAGTGGTGTCGGTAACTTTCTTAACCTTAATCTTACCTGCTTCGTTGGCTTTAACTATGCTGTCGCAAAGAGAAGAAACGGTAACGCCAAAGGGAACATTCCTTATAACCAGCGTCTTCTTATCTACCTCCTCAATTGTGGCTCTTACCCTAACTTTTCCTCCACGCTTGCCTTCGTTGTAGTTCGAAACATCAATCATTCCACCCGTTTGAAAATCAGGAAAAATCTCAAACTTTTTACCACGTAAAAATTTTATGGAGGCGTCTATTAATTCGCAAAAATTATGAGGCAATATTTTAGTAGATAAACCCACGGCTATACCATCGGCACCCTGCGCCAATAACAAAGGAAATTTCATGGGCAAGGTAACCGGCTCATTTTTACGGCCATCATAACTCAATTGCCATTCTGTTGTTTTTGCATTAAAAGCAACTTCTAACGCAAACTTGCTTAGCCTTGCCTCTATATAACGGGGAGCAGCAGCTTCATCTCCCGTTCTTACATCGCCCCAGTTGCCTTGTGTTTCTATCATCAACTCTTTCTGCCCCATGTTTACCAGGGCATCTCCAATCGAAGCATCGCCATGCGGATGGTACTGCATACTCTGACCAATGATGTTTGCCACCTTATTAAAGCGGCCATCATCCATCTCCTTCATCGAGTGTAATATCCTGCGCTGAACTGGCTTTAAACCATCTTCTAATGCAGGTACCGCTCTTTCTAATATTACATACGAAGCATAGTCCAGAAACCAGTTTTTGTACTGTCCGTGAACTCCACTTTCGTTGTTGGTTAATTCATTCCCCTCGTTTAATTGTTTCGCCATTTCCTGCTTCTTTAACTTTGTTGTTGTTTCAGCGCCAGCCCATT
>JANPPB010000577.1:0-2428 GCA_031428295.1 Segetibacter sp.
GTGGTTCATTTTTCCCTGAAGCAAAACACTAACGATCTCCATGTTACTATGAGCATGTAAACCAAAACCTCCCCCGAATTTTACCACATCGTTGTTAAAGGTTTTAAGTAAACCAAAACCTTTTTTTGAGGGATCGTAGTAAGAAGAAAAGCTGAAGGTGAATTTGCTCAGCAGCCACCCAATGTCTTTAGTACCTCTCTCATGTGCTCTATGAATGATCTTTTGCATAAGCTAAAAATTTAAGATACCGGGTGATTCCCTGTTTATAAAAAAATCACCCGGTTACCCCGTTGAAATTGCTGGTTATGTGTTTTGTAAACGAAGAACCTTTGTATTTGTATCATAGAACTAACTACCACCGCCCCCGGCATTCACGCAAAGGATATGTATAAGCATCCTTAGATGTTAAGCTGCCTGCTTAACCACCTCAATATTTAAATGAAGTTTTACTTCATCGCTAACCACAACGCCGCCTGCTTCAGTAAGCGCACTCCATTTAAGACCAAAATCCTGGCGGTTTACTTTACCATTCATCTCAAAACCCAATCTTGTCTGTCCCCATGGGTCAACAATTTCACCGTTGTATTCAACTTTCAGCTCTACTGATTTGGTTACATCCCTAATCGTTAAATCGCCTGTTACCACATACTCCTCATCCGAAACTTTTTTTATTCCCGTAGAAGTAAAAGTTAGTTTAGGAAAATGTTCTGCATTAAAAAAGTCGTCTGCTTTCAGGTGTCCATCACGTTGTTCGCTGTTGGTGGTAATGCTGTTTACATCTGCTTCAAATGAGATGTTTGCGTTGCTGATATCAGTGTTTTCTGTTTCAAGCGTACCATCAAACTTTTCAAATTTGCCGGTTACGGTAGAAATCATCAGGTGCTTTACTTTAAAGCTTACCTCTGAATGCGATGCATCAATTTTGTAAGTTGCCATTAATGTAGTTTTTATTGTTTTAAAAAAAATTTTATAATTAATCTTCGATGAGAATACCCATTTTTAATATCGTCGCTTTTCGAATGATTTTTTTCGGCATGCTGCAAGCCGGTTCCGGCGCTCATAATTTGTACATCATTCTCCCTAATGATTGCTTTGGTTCCTGTAGTGTCTTCGTGTTGCAGGGCTCCTTTTAGTGGTATGGAAATAATTTCCATATTATCGTGAGGGTGTTTACCAAAACCGGTACCGCCTTTTATAGTATCATCGTTTAACACTCGTAGTGCACCAAAATTTGTTTTATTGGCATCGTAATAATTGCCAAAACTAAAAGAGTGATAACTGTTCAGCCAAGTAAAAATTTACTTTCTTCATGTCTGCTGCCAGATGTAAAATGGTTTTCATTATTAATTATTTAAGTGTATGTACATGTATTTATACAAAAAAAAGGGCTTATTCCTTCTGTCGCATTTTTTCGAGTAGTTGCGATAATTGCAATGCTTCCTCCTCACTTAAAAAAATGGTATTTAAAAACATAGGTTGAATTTTTTTCGATACCAGGTTAAGTGTTTTAATGCCTGTTTCTGTAATGGTAATTAGGGTTTCTCTTTTGTCAACCAGCGATGTGGACCGCTCTGCAAATTTTTTTAGTTCAAGCCTGTCAATGATGCGTGGCACGTTGGAGTTCTTTTCAATCATCCGATTACCAATATCCCGTACGCACATCAGTTCAGGATACTTGCCTTTTAAAATACGCAACACATTGTACTGTTCGTGTGTAATGCCAAACGTTTTCAACTCTTTGCTTACCAATGTTTTTAACCACCATGCGGTGTATAAAACATTCAATCCAGCCTTCTGTATCTGGGTCTCAAATTTTTCGCTTTGTATGGCTTGCTCCAATTTCACAACACAAATGTATGTACATACATCTAATTATAAAAATTATTTTTCGGTAATAGTTACGCGTCATTCAAGCTTTAACAAATTGACCTATTAATAACTTGGGAGCGTATAGAATGAGAGCGAGGTCCGTATTTTTGCGCCGTTAAATAGGCTCATTCCTTAAATAAATTTTTAATGGCGCTCCTTACAAAATCAGCAGGTTTATTATCGGATGCTTTTAAAGAATTGAAGAAGAACGATCCTTTGAGGCTGGCAGGTGCAACCGCTTTTTTTACCACATTTGCGCTTCCTCCTATATTAATTATACTGCTTCAATTATTTGGGTCTGTTTTTCCAATTGAAAACTTAAGCGATCGTTTTTTTATAAGGTTGAGTGAGGTATTAGGCAGGGAAAGCACTGACCAGATTCGCCAAACATTTCGCGGTTTTAAAGCGCAGGCCAGCAACTGGTTTATAACTGTAGGTGGCCTAATTTTTCTGATGTTTGTGGCCACCACCTTGTTTAAGGTAATTAAGGATTCTTTAAACCAGCTTTGGGGTATTAAATTGGATAGCGATCGGGGAATTAAATTAAAGCTTCAGCAAC
>JANPPB010000578.1:0-1573 GCA_031428295.1 Segetibacter sp.
AAAACACTACGAACATTTGACACTTTACCGGAGAGTTTACCTACAGTTGGGTTTGCGGAAACAAAATCTATTCTTTGTTCTAACAGCAGGAGAAACTTTTCGGCTGTCCTGGCAGAAAATTCTTTTAGGAGATATTGATAAACACTAAGTGTATTATTTCGGAAGCGTTTGGTAATGATTACTTGCTTCTCCATTCCGTCATTTCGTTTTTAAAAGCATTCCACGAAATGGTTTCGTTTTTATTTGCTTCTTCAATGGCTTTATCCAGCTCATTTAATTGTTCGGCATTTAGTTCATCTACAATATCTTTTTTAGATGCGTAAAAAGCCACGTCCTCCATTACCTGGTTGAGCACAACTTCATCTTCTATACAGTCAAGCAACTCGACAATTTTTTTTGATTTTTCAGCTTTACTCATCTGGAAATATTTACTGTAAATTACAACAACCTGACTTGTGAAAACAAGGTGCTTTAGCAGCACTCAAATCAGTTGAACCGGGAGTTGAGAAGCACTCTGCATTACAGAAGTTTCCGTGCATTAATTAGTTGAGATTGGCACTTGTTGATATTGCAAAAAGCCTTCTGCCGATAGGTCTTCATCAATTTCTTCCCAGTGGATCCATTTTCCATCATTCCACAGCTCATACAGGCTACGCTGGTATTTCGTAGCATTCTTCAGCCTAGGGAATAGCTTGATTGGTGCTTTTATTTCGCTGCCATCATTAAAAAGGACAAAGATGTGTTGGTCATCAAACCAAACATTTTTTACACGTAGTTCCATTATAATGTTTAATACAATTTCGGTTCCTGGCTGGTATGCCTTACCCGGGCGATAATGATTTCAGAAGGTTTCACCAGGTAGCTAATCCTGTAGCGATGAAGTTCAAATGCTCTATAATTACCTGGGTTTCCCTTCTTGTATTTGTCTGGAGGGTGGATTTCAGCATTCTTCATTAGGTTGGCTATCTTATTTAGAAGTTCTGTTTTCACCTTATCTGCGTTGGCAGGTGAGTCTGTTCTAATATAAGTTATTGCTGAGTCGAACTGTTTTATCGCTTTCTTATCCCACTTAATTTGACGCATGGTTACCAGTCTTTTGACATTTTAACCACTTCCTCATGTGTATAGAATTCGCCTGCCTCTACTCTGGCAACCGCTTCATCTATCTCCTTATTGTACTCTTCAATCGAGACCCTATCTGTATCATTTTCATCTTTTAACTGTACATAATTTTTAGCCATTGCTAACAGCGATTCTTTTTCAACAATGCTGAGCTTCGACCAATATTGATTAAATTCCTGCTTTAATGATTGCGCTGACATAATTGAATGTTTTTCCAAATTTACTAAGAAAGCGCCCTAAATCCCCCAAAGGAAACTAGGGGGACCATTCATAAATGCACCGGTCGCATACTATTCATAAACCAGTTTTTTGGTGAGGAGCCGTGGCGGATTTGAACAAGCACCTGAAGAATAGAAATATGGCTAAGGATAAAATAATTTGGAGTACTTTCATAAGTATAGGTGTGAAAATTTATGTTCAATTTAGATAGTTATGATTTCAGTGTTAATCC
>JANPPB010000579.1:0-17550 GCA_031428295.1 Segetibacter sp.
TTCATCAATGCACTTCAGCTTGTACCACAAAATCTAAATCTTCATCCACCTTAAACGTAAGCTGTTACTCACCACGCTTACACTGCTTAATGCCATTGCTGCACCTGCTATCATTGGGTTTAGTAAAAAGCCATTGACAGGATATAATAAACCTGCTGCGATAGGAATGCCAATTATGTTGTAGATAAATGCCCAGAAAAGGTTTTGCTTAATAACATTTACAGTTTTGCGTGAAAGGTTGATGGCTTTAGGAATGTGTTGCAGGTCTGAGGATATCAGCGTCATTTTTGCAACATCCATTGCTATATCTGTTCCTTTACCCATTGCAATGCTAACATCGGCTTGTGCAAGGGCATGACTATCGTTTATTCCATCGCCAACCATTGCTACAACTTTACCTTGTTGCTGAAGCTCTTTTATAAATTCTGCTTTATCATTTGGCAATGTTTCTGCCTTATAGTTTTTAATACCTACTTTTTCTGATACAGCTTTTGCAGTGCGTTCATTGTCGCCGGTAAGCATGTAAACCTCTATTCCTAAATCGTGCAATTGCTTAACTGCGTTGGCAGATGAAGGTTTTATTTTATCAGCAATAGCAATTGCCGCCAAAGCATTTTTTACATCAGCAAACCAGATAACAGTATAAGCTTGTTGTAGCCATTGTTCCGATTTAGCCTTCAACTCATCATTGATATGAATGTTATGAGACGCCATCATCTTAGGACTTCCTGCCATGTAACTGTTGCCATTGTACATCACTTTGACGCCTTCTCCGGTAATGCTTTCAAAAGCGTCAAGCGTTGTTTTCACTGCTTTGCCTGATGTAAAATAATTAACCACGGCTTCTGCTAAAGGATGCTCTGATTGCGCTTCTATCGTCAACAGTAGATCTGATAATTCTTTTTGTGCTGCATCGTGTTTCCAGGCTACTTCGACAACTTCAGGTTTGCCTTCGGTTATGGTTCCGGTTTTATCTAATATGATAGCGTTGATGTTCTTTGCCTGTTCAAGGCTTTCTGCATCTTTTATCAGAATACCATTCTCGGCACCTTTACCTACACCAACCATTATAGCTGTTGGGGTAGCCAATCCTAATGCACACGGACATGCAATAACCAGCACGGTAACCAACGCAAGCAATCCTTGTGTAAAGCCATTCTCCCCACCAAATATTATCCATACTATAAGGCTTAGTACAGCAATGCCAATCACAATAGGGACAAAGATGCCTGCTATTTTATCTACCAGCTTTTGAACAGGCGCTTTACTTCCCTGCGCCTGTTGAACCATTTGTATAATTTGTGCAAGCAATGTGTATTTACCTACTTTTTCTGCACTGAACCTGAAGCTGCCTTTTTGATTGATGGTTCCTGCAAACACATCGGTACCTTTCTCTTTCAATACCGGTATAGGCTCTCCTGAAATCATGCTTTCATCTACATAAGAATTGCCTTCTATCACTTTGCCATCAACAGCAATTTTATCTCCGGGCTTCACCAATAACACATCGTCTTTCTGCACATCTTCAATAGCTATGCTTTGCTCTGTACCATCAGCATTTATTCTTATAACGTTCTTAGGTTGTAGTCCCATCAGCTTTTTGATAGCCGACGATGTGTTAGCCTTTGCTCTTTCTTCAAGCAACTTGCCCAACAATATAAATGCAATTACAACTGCTGCTGCTTCAAAGTATACGTGAGGCATTAGCCCCCTGCTGTGCCAGAATTGAGGATACAAAGTATTGAACACACTAAACAGGTAAGCAATGCCTGTACTTATAGCAACAAGCGTATCCATATTTGCCGAACGATGTTTTGCCTGCTTATAAGCATTCACAAAAAACTGACGTCCAAAAACTACAACTACGGGTGTAGCCAAAGCCCACATAATGTAATTAGCAAACGGAATGTCCATAAAAAACATCCCTATCACCACAAGTGGTACTGATAAAACGATGGACCATAAAGTACGTTGCTTTAAAGACTGAAACTTCTGCTTATGCAATTCTTCCAATGCATCTTTCGCTTCCTGTGTGTCTTCAATCACCAGGTCGTACCCAACAGATTGAACGGCTTTTTGTAAATCTTCAGGACTAACAATAGTGGGTATATATTCAGTTTGCACCGATGCATTAGCAAAGTTCACAGCCGCTTTTACCACGCCTGGTTGCGCAGCAATAATGCTTTCGGCACTTGCAGCACACGAAGCACAGCTCATACCCGTAATAGGAAAAGTCTGCTTAACCGTTTCAACATCGTACCCCAAATCCCTTATAACATTTACAGCCTGCGGTATCACTTCAGCATCTGCTGTAATAACTGCTTTATGATTGTTCAGCTCAACCCTATGTGTTTTAATGCCCGGCACTTTAGCAAGTCCTTTGTCAACTATCAATGCGCAATGTTCGCTTTCCACACCCGAAAGCGGAAGTTCAATTGTGCCTGTTTCTGTAATATTCATAATCTCCAATTTTTCTACTACAAAGTTCCGAACAATACGGCTGCCATTTGTTACACAATTATGGGAATGATTTATACTTAAATGGTTTATATGGATTTTTTAGGTTGCCGGCATTTGTTTTTCATGGCTTCATCGTTCCTGCCGATGGCGGGATTACGTTCGTCGGTAGTGCAGTGGGCAACGGGAGGGGGTGTTCTTATTCTTAATCTTTTACCTTATCCAAAGGTTTGCGATGAAGAGATCCTTTCTTCTTAAACTCGCTTGGCGTCATGCCCGTAATCCTCTTAAACTGGCTTGAAAGGTGTTGTGTACTGCTGTAACCCAATTGCAAAGCAATCTGGTTAAGCGATAGTTCATTATACACCAGCCATTCCTTTGCCTTCTCTATTTTTTGCAGTATAAAGAATTGTTCTATTGTAATCCCCTCTACATCTGAGAACAACTTACTAAGGTTGGAGTAATCCTTATAAATTTCTGCTGAAAGAAATTTAGCAACGCTAAAGTGTTCTTCAATATCTCCCTGCTGAACCTTTTGGATAAGCAGGTTTTTGATTTTCTCTATTTGTTGTGTCTTTTGGTCATCCAATAATTCAAAGCCGACATTTTCTAAATCAGTACCCAGAGCCTCAAGTTTTTTAGCGGACAATGCTTCGATTAATTCCACTTCACCAAGCCTGGTGTTTTTAGCTTTTATCTTGTTCGCCTGTAGTATCTGCTCAACTGATGTTATACACCGTTGGCAAACCATATTTTTTATGTAGAGGTTCATGTGAATGTTCTTATACATTTATCCCTTAAAGAGGCATGTATAGAAATGCAAGTTATTTTACTATAAAGAATGATGTTCAGTATTGATCATATAAATGGTTTTATTCCTTTCAGCTTTTAGTAAAAAATGGTAGTGATGCATGTTTAAAGAATCTTAAAATAACGACTTTGATGACAAGGTGCATACAAATATTTTAACACAAGCTTTGTGCTTTCGATTACTTAAATATCCAAAATATCTTCCTTAAATTTAGTTTCATTTTCCTCTGGTCATTAGGCTAAACCAACCTACTCACTACTAACTGCTTTAATTTATGAAACTAACTTTTAAATGTTTCTGCTTACTCCTTTTTTATGTTTTGCTAAGTTTTACAACTTCAGCACAAAACAAAATAACCGGAACTGTTACTGACAATGTTGGTAATCCCCTTACTGGTGCTAGTGTTAAAATCAATAATAGCTCTTCAGGTACTTTTTCAGACGCTATGGGTAGCTTTACATTTTCAAATGCCCAACCCTTTCCCTGGAGTATTAGTATAAGTTATACCAGCTATATTCAAAAAGAATTTACCATTACCAAAGCAGGCTATTATAATTTTTCCTTAATGCAAATTGCTTCGTTGGGTAACGTAACAGTTGTTGGTACAAGGGGGCAACCCAGGTCGGATGTAAACAGACCTGTACCTGTAGATATAATATCAGCAAAAGAATTACAAAGCACCGGTCAAACAGAATTGGGCCAACAACTTCAATTTTCTTCACCATCGTATAACTCTGCTAAATATGCCATTAATGGTTCTTTAGTATATGCTAACTATGCCACATTAAGAGGATTGGGACCGGACCAATTGCTGGTACTCATAAATGGTAAGAGACGCCATCAGTTTTCTATTCCTCATATTGGCTTTTCTATTTCAAGGGGAGCTGTGGTAACAGACATGAATGCTATTCCCTACTTAGCTGTTGACCATACTGAAATTTTGAGAGATGGGGGAGCAGCGCAATATGGTTCTGATGCTATTGCAGGTATTGTAAACGTTAGGTTACGAAGTGCTGTTAACCAGGGTATCTTTAAAACACAGTTTGGAATAAATAAAGCAGGTGATGGAGCAACTTATTTAGCAGCTTTAAATTATGGGTTTGGTTTAGGAAAGGAGAATAGCTTTTTAAACCTAACCTTTCAGTACCAGAAAATGAATGAAACAGATCGGTCAGACCCCTATTCCGGCACAATCTACAATGCCAATAGACAAAAAGATGACAGTACAAGAGCTGCAAGAGGCGTATATCCTGCCACGGGTGCCTTTAAAGTTGGAGGCGCATTCGGCAGCAGCGAAATATCATCACCACAATTCTTTTTAAATGCAGCGTACCCACTCAATACTCAATGGTCTATATATAGCTTTGGCGGCTACTCTTATAAAAAAGCATTGGGATATGGTTTTTTTAGAAATGCGATCTCCACCAATGCAAATGCCAACCCCGCAATTTATCCAAATGGATATACACCCCAGTTTCCTGCAGAAGATAAAGATTACTCCGGCGTTATTGGACTTAGCCGCTCGGTTTTAAACGGGTGGAACTTGGACTTTAGCACGGGCATTGGGAAGAATGCCGTAGACCGTTATGCAACGCATACTACGAATGCATCGATGGGTTCAAATTCCCCTACAGACTTTTATGCAGGTTACAGTTCCTTTACACAAAGCACTACGGAGGCTAATATTTCCAAAAGCTTCGATAAGCTTTGGAACATGCAGTCATTGAACCTTGCATTTGGTTCACAATTTAGGGTAGACCATTATCAACAAAAAAGAGGCGATGAAAATGCCTATGCTATAGGACCACTGGCAGCATCGCAAAATAAAACACCTGGTGTGCAGGGAATAGCTGGTACCTCTCCTGCAGATGAAGCGAATGAAACACGAACTAACATTGGTATATATGCAGATGTTGAAGCAGATATTACCAAAAGATTTTTAGTTGCCTTAGCCATGCGCTATGAAAATTACAGTGATTTCGGCGATAACTTTTCAGGCAGGTTTGCAGCACGTTATAATCTACGCAATAATATAGCTGTAAGAACTTCTGTTAATAGAGGCTTTCGTGCCCCAAGTTTGCAGCAGATATTTAATAGCGCTTCTTCTACCACAGTTCAGGCCGGAACTTTTAATTATACCAGGCAATTTAGAAGTGATGATGCTTTTTTGGCAAGCATTGGAATAACTAAACCAAAAGCGGAAATATCATGGGATTATAATGTAGGACTTACACTAAAGGCAGGCGCCAAATTTTTATTTACCGTTGATGCTTATCAAATTGACATCACTCATAGAATTGTAGTTTCAGAAGCATTATCTGCTAACAATATTGCAGCTTTAAAATCAATGTTGCAGGGTACCGGCATTCAGCAAATTTCTTTTTTTACCAATGCTATCAATACTAAAACTCAGGGGATCGATTTTGTAAGTACATATAAAACACGGATGGGAAAAGCCGGTCGGGTTAGTGCTAATTTAGGAATGACATTTAATAAAACAAAGGTTGACAACTTTATGCCTGCTCCATCTCAGCTTCAGAAAGGAACTGCCAGGTCTATTGCGCTGATAGATACCATAAATATCGCTTTGATAGAAACAGCACAGCCGCGGCAGAAAATAATTCTTTCTCTAAATTATGTGATTGGAAAATTTGAAGTTGTTGTTAGAGCCAGTCATTTCGGTAAAGTTGTTGCGTGGGAAAAGCCTGCAAATCTTCCTCATATCAGGCAGGAATTTGGAGGTAAGACATTATTTGATGCATCTGTCAACTATACAATATTTAAGAAGTTATTATTGACAGTTGGTGGCAATAACATAACAAATGTTTACCCGGACAGAGTATTGAAAACTCTGTCGGCTTATACCGGTGGGCAAGCACCTTTTAATAGAAACGTAAATCAATTTGGTTTTAACGGTGCTTATTATTACACATCGCTGACATTAAATTTTTAGCCAGTTTATTCTTATTTACATTTAAAAGAAAATAACTGTAGTTCTAAGCCTATGAAATTAATCCGTAGTATTAGCAGGTGGGATATGATAGCGCTTATGTTGAATGCAACAATTGGTGGCGGTATCTACGGGTTGCCTTCACAGGTTTTCGCCAAGAGTGGTTCATACAGCCTGCTGGCTATGATGGTTTGTGTGATTGCTATAAGCATCATTATTTTTTGTTTTGCCGAAGTGGGCAGCAGGTTCAGGGGTACCGGCGGACCATTGTTATATGCCCACGAAGCCTTTGGGCCCTTTGCAGGTTTTATGACCGGTTGGCTCACTTTAGTACTGCGTATAATTGGTATGGCGGCCATTACCAACATCACCATTTCTTACCTGGGTTTCTTTTTCCCCTATGCACAAACCGGTATGGGAAGAAGCATCATTGTCAGCCTGCTTGTTCTAGCCCTTTGCTATATCAACGTATTAGGCATTAAACAAAGCGTATTACTAAATAACATTTTTACTGTCGGTAAAATTTTCACCCTTCTGTTCTTTGTAATTGTGGGAATGTTTTTTATAAAAGCCGATAATTTTAATTTTACAGCACCGGTTTCCTTCGAGGCATTTGCAGGCTCTGTATTACTTATGGTGTATGCCTTTAGCGGGTTTACCGGGGCAATTGCTACTGGCGGTGAAATGAAGAATCCCCGAAAAGACATTCCCTATTCGCTGATAGTTGTCCAGGGTTTTAAAACCATATTGTATATGCTAATACAAGTGGTTTGCATCGGCACGCTTTCTACTTTAGGGCAATCAACAAAACCATTAACGGATGCTGCAAGTAATTTTTTACCGGAATGGGGTGGTATTGTCATTACAATAGGTGCCTTAATTTCTTTCACGGCTACACTTAATGGCGGGGTATTGGTGGCTTCCCGTACCTGCTATGCACTGGCGGAGAAAAATTTGTTACCGTCAGTCATGAGTAAAGTGCACCAGCGTTTTCATACACCGCATGTCGCTTTAGTATTAACCTGTGGTATTATGCTGGTAATGACCTTAACCAATTCTTTGCTTTTCCTACTAACTGTAAACGCTATTGGAACGTTAATGGTTTATATTATTTCCTGTAGTGCCCTTATTCAATTAAGGAGAAAAAAAAGTATTCCTGCAGCAGCCTTTGTACTTCCTGCAGGTAAGGTTATGGCAGCCTTCGGTATTTTATTTTGTGTATTGATATTGACAGGAAGTACCGTGCAACAATTTCTATACATCATAGGTGTATTGTTTGCAGGTGTAGCCGTATATGGCATTTTTATTTGGGGTAGAAAAAAGGAAGTGTCATCTATTGAATCTGCTACATAACTTACGTGAGACAACAACACTATTTCGGCAGGTCTATTTTTTCAGTAATCACATCCCAATGAGCCAATACTAACTCAAAGCGATGCTGCTCATCTTTGGCCAGTTTATCAAGATCAGGGTACAATTGTTTTTTAAACTGGTCGGTTATACCATGGTCAAGACCGGCTGAAGCATTTTGATATTTGATGGTCACTTTAAAATCCCAACGGGTATCCTCACCGCTATGCATAATAGGTTTTTCTGCCGTTATGCTAATAATGTCTCCCTTCTCCTGTGCTTTTTTCATCAACGGATAATGGTTTTTTTTCCATAGAGAAATAAACTCATTGGCATAACTCCACTTTATTTTGTAATAGCTTTCAATAGTAAAATCTTCATCTTTTGTTTGAGCTGATAACTGATGTTCGCTTCCTATAAACGTAATAATTACTATAGCAAATCTTATAAGGGTTAGATAACGCATTGTTTTAGTTTTATGGCTTTAGTAAAATGAGAGTGTCTACTATGATGTAATGATAGTTATAATTACCGCAGTCAGTCAGCAAATGCGGGGCAGTTGCTCCCCCGTAAGCATATTCAACATTCTTCTTCCACCAACGCTGCTTGTTAGTATAACCTGCTTTGGATGTTCAGTGGTAACGCTACCAATTATAGCTGCATTTGCCCCTGTGTCTAAAGTTCGCAATACTTCAATTACCTGGTGCGCTATATCTGCTTTAATCACCACAATAAAAATTCCTTCATTCGCAACGTAAAGCGGGTCAAGTCCTAACATTTCACAGGCTCCCTCTACCTGTTCGCTCAAGGGTATGGCGTTTTGTGAGAGGTCAATACCTAAACCACAATCTTTTGCAAGTTCATTTAAAACTGTGGCCACACCACCACGGGTTGGGTCACGCAAAAAATGAATGTCTTCTCCAAATAAATCTAAAAGCGAGATTACCGCAGGTGCAAGATTGCAGGTATCACTTTCCAAGTGTGTTTCAAACACCAATCCTTCCCTAACAGACATGATTGCCATACCATGCGTAGCTACGTTTCCACTCACAATTATTTTATCACCGGCTTTAACATTGCCCGCAGCAATTTTTGCTTTCGGATGCACTTCACCAATGCCACTCGTGTTCACAAATATTTTATCGCCCTTACCTCTTTCAACAACTTTAGTATCGCCTGTCACCACTTTTACATTTGCTTCTTCACAAGCAAATTTTATAGACACAAGAATGTCCCAAAACTCTTTCATTGTTAAGCCTTCCTCAATAATAAAACTTAAAGAAAGATAACGTGGAATAGCGCCGCACATAGCAAGGTCGTTCACTGTTCCATTCACTGCCAGCTCACCAATATTGCCACCAGGGAAAAATACAGGAGTAATTACAAAACTGTCGGTTGAAAAAGCAACGGTATTTTTTAATTGCAAAAAGGCGCCATCGTGATGCTCATCCAGGTACTCGTTTTTTAAAATATCAAACACGCCACTATTAAGAAGATTATGTGTTAACACGCCGCCACTTCCATGTCCAAGTGTAATAATGTCAAAGTCAAGTTGCGGCATCGGGCATTGAAGCTGGATCTTTGTTTTTCTATTTTGAAGTTCTGTTTCTGCCATCATGTTTTTGGTTACCGGCTTCTATATTCTATTAAGCATTCTTGCGTTGCACTCTTGTACTGCACAACTTTATGCAACCATTCTGTTACCGTATTTCTAATAAACAATACTATTCCTTTCTTGGGTTAAAACCCGGAACGTTTCTCATCTTTGTTGCCCCGGCATAAATGCCGGGGTAATAAATTGCCGCAACGGGGTGCATTTCAAATTGTCGTTCTTTTTTTTTGGACAAGCTAAAGTTATATGGTCAATATCCTCCCCACCTTGGCCGGGCTCCCTTGTACTTATATATTTTCATAGCATCTTTTATTCTGTAGACTAATCTAATGAATTGAAACCGCTGCGACAATTTGAAATGTACCCCCGCAACTACGTCAAACTTACAGCCTATATATTAATATTTACTTTGGGCACGCATTATCAACTTTTATAACCCTGGGCTTCAGCCTTGGATGCAACAGGCACGAATATCCTGGCTTTAGCCTAAATCCTCCTCATATCCAACGCTTCTCAAAAAACGCTTGTATGCATCGGTGAAGGTTTGCTTTTGGTGATGCAACTGTTGATTTCTGATATAGGTTCTTACAATTTCAATTCTGTCTTCGCTTACTGATGCGGCAAAGTATTTATCAGCCCACGCTAATCCATCTTCAATCAATGCATTTTTGATTTACCCGATTGAGCACATTCACCTTTCAGTAATTGCATCTGTTTAGAAATGCTGTTTTCTGCTTTTAAAAGCATTAGTACATGTAAGTACTCGTCGTGACCGTTTATCGTATCAATGTAAATTCCTTTTTCGGTTGCAATCGATACAATATGCTAACAAACCTGCTGAAGAATATTTGGCTTTCATCCTGGTTCCCTGTTTTTAGCTCCCCAAACAGCGTGTATCCATATTTTAAGGTATGACATAGGTGTTATGAATAACATTAAGCTTCTACCTTTTCCGCTTCGTTCAACGCCGAATAAAAATGATAATACGTTGCACAGGAGCCTTCGGATGAAACCATTGGAGCACCCAAAGGAATGGAAGGTTTGCAGGCAGTACCAAAGTTGGGACAGTCCAATGGCTTTTTCAATCCTTTCATTATTGCACCTGCTATACATGTCTCATTTTCCTTGGTCTCTTTAAGTGGCACGTTAAATTTTTTAGTCGCATCAAAAGCTGCATATTTCTCTCTTACTTCTAGTCCGCTATGCGCAATAACATCCATGCCGCGCCACATACGATTGCTGATCTCAAATATTTCAGTTATGGCTTTTTGTGCAGGCAGGTTACCATTTTCCCGTACCACTCTGGCATATTGATTTTCCATTTTGTAAACACCTTTTTCTAATTGCCGCACCACCATTAATATACCATGCAACAAATCAATGGGTTCAAAACCGGTAACAACAATTGGCACTTTATATTTTTCAACAATCGGATAGTATTCGCTGTTGCCCATGATGGTACAAACATGCCCCGCAGCAAGAAAAGCCTGCACCACAGTTTCGGGGTCGCTTAACAATGCTTCCATTGCTGGCGGCACCAACACATGCGAAGCAATGATTGAATAATTTTTCAATCCGAGTTGATGTGCTTGTATTACTGATAAAGCATTGGCAGGTGCAGTTGTTTCAAAACCTACTGCAAAGAATACAACTTCTTTATCAGGGTTATGTTGAGCAAGCTTTACCGCTTCTAATGGTGAATATAAAATGCGAACATCGGCACCTGCTGCTTTTGCCTGCAGCAAACTTTTTTCAGAACCCGGGACACGCAACATATCACCAAAGGAACACATGATGACATTGCTTTGTGTGGCGAGATAAATAGCACGGTCAATTAAATGCGTTGGTGTAACACAGACCGGGCAACCAGGACCATGCACCATCGTTATTTCTTTAGGAAGCATTTGCAGTAAACCATACTTCACCAGGCTATGCGTTTGTCCTCCGCATATTTCCATAATCGTCCATGGACGAGTAACTGTTTTCTTTATTTCGTCGAGATACTGTGCTGCTAATACCGGGTCGCGGTATTCTGTTAAGTATTTCATGACATCATTTTTAAAATGATTGCATCGCCTTGTTTAATTCTCTCTTCATTAGTCAACCCCAACTCGTCAGGAGTTTTTTCTTCAGGAGAGTTATACAATTCATCCAGTTCGTCCATTTGTTTCAAAAACTCAAGAGAGCTTTTCGCTTCTTCTTCATTCACAATACTAATAGCTACACCTACATGCACCAAAACATAATCATCTTCTTTAGCATCGGGTACCAGTTCTAAATTTATTTCCTTAACAATGCCACCAAGTTCCACCTTGCCCATGCGCATGTGACCTTCTTTAAAAACTTCAATAGATTTTATTCGTCCGGGAATGGCAAGACACATATTTTTCGTTATTTAGAAGCTATTAGAACCAGTATTTCTTTGAGGTAATATTGTATAAATCTACATCTTTTCTTTATCGTTTTTCATTCGTTATAATGTGCCACATTAATTGACCGAAGGAAATGTTTTCATCATTCGGTGGTAAATCCTGGTTGAAATACAATTGATATTTCTCTCCCGACATTTTAATTACTAAGTCAACCAATAATCCATTTTGAAAAACACCACCACTAAAACAAATTTTGCGGCAACGATGCTTTGATGCAATCATGCCAATTCTTAAAACAAGTTGGACATGAAACCACGCAGCTATTTCTGATTTGCCTCTTTCTTCCGTAATCTTTTTTAAAATTTCCTGTATTAAGTCTTTAGTTGATAAAGGGTTTTCCATTGCATCATTTTTCAGCCAAACATCAGGAATAGTCAATTCATTCTTAAAATAAAGAAGTGCTTCTTCTTCCAGCAACATAGCGGCTTCACCCTCATAACTTGTTTTATCAATAATCATAAGTAATGAAGCAACGGCGTCAAAAACTCTTCCGAAGCTGGAAGTTTTTAATTTGTTTGGAGCAATAAGTTTTTGATAGTTACTCCATTCAATTGTAGTAAATTTTGATTGTAGAATTGACGATGCTTCTTCAATATTGTGGCAAAGTGAAAAAGCAGAAAGCCTTGGCTCGGTTGCCATCTTATCACCAAGTATGTGGTTGTAATAATCCCAATGATTTACACGTGAAAAAGCATGCTGGTGATATGTAAAAAATTCTCCACCCCAAATATTGCCATCCTCGCCGAATCCTGTGCCGTCCCATATAACACCCAATATTAGCTCTGGTTCATTCAGCAAATTATGCTCACCTAATACTGAAGCAAAGTGAGCTTCGTGATGTTGCACTTTAACGACTTGACTGTTCCATTTTTTTGCTAATTGTTCACCGAGCTGCGAAGTAAAATAGCCGGGATGTTTATCTATAAGAATAACTTTTGGTGCTGCATTAAATAAGTTTAAGAAATGATGAAGGATTTTATCATAAGTTTTTTGCACATCATAATTATCAGTATCTCCCAAAAATTGACTGGTGTGAATGTTTTGTTGGTGCAGCAAAGTAAAACTGCTCTTCATTGATGCTCCAAGTGCAAGGATATTTGTTGGCGGAAGTTTTAGATTTTTGTTGATATACAAAGGGGCAAGCCCTCTTGCACGCCTTAGCATTATTTGTTGTTGCGAATGGCGTGTGTACGTAACCACACAATCATCCTGCGAAGCAACTATTTCTCGGTTATGAACCAATACATAATCTGCTATTGTAGTTAGTTCACTCAAAGCAATTTCATCTTTAAATACTATGGGTGCATTACTGATGTTGCCGCTTGTAGCAATTATAGATTTACAAAATCGTTGCAGCAGGAATTGATAGATTGGAGTATAGGGAAGCATCACTCCAATCTTTGAAAGTTGTGGAGCAATTTCTTTTAATGCAAGCTCTGATTGAGGGTTTTCTTTCAGTTGTAAAAGAACAATTGGTGCAGCTACTCTTTGCAAGGCATCCTTTTCAACCTCATTTATATGTACAATATTTTGTAAAGAATTGACATCAGGAAACATCAGTGCAAATGGCTTTGACGGACGATATTTTCGTAGCCGCAATTCTTTTATTGCAGTTTCGTTTGTTGCATCACATGTTAATAGATATCCGCCAATTCCTTTTATGGCTATTATCTTTCCTGCATTCCATAGCGCACAAACTTTGTTGATTATTTGTTGCTGGTTTTCTTCAATAATATGTTTCTTTTTGTCATACAGCTTCATTACCACAGCACAATCGGGGCACGAATTGGTTTGTGAAAAATGTCTTCGGTTTGTTGGGTTATGATATTCCTCTGCACATTGACTGCACATTTTAAAAACATCCATCGTTGTATGTTCACGGTCGTATGGCAATCGTTTGATAATTGAATAACGCGGACCACATTGAGTACACGTAGTAAATGGATAATTATAACGTCGATTTGTTTTGTCTGTAATCTCCCTGCTGCAATTTTCGCACATGGCAAAGTCAGGGGAGATGAGAAGATTAGGCTCGCCTTTGTTGCTGCTGGAAATAATTTTAAAATCCTTAAAGGCTGATGTTAAAGTTTCTTCTATGCAATGCGATGTGATGTGCGATAGTTGCGGTGCATTTAAAACCACTTCATTATAAAACCTTTTTGAAACTACGTCACCTGAATTAAACTTAATATGCAGTCCGTCAGCAGCATTATTTACCCAGCCTTTTAAATGAAACCTTTGTGCAAGCTGATAAATGAATGGACGAAAGCCAACACCCTGCACTTGCCCTTTAATATGTATATGCCAGGTGCTGTTTTTATTCAAAGTGATAGATAGTTAATTAAAACGGAGGTTGGAATTTGTGATTAACAACTTTAATTCTTCATGCGCTTCTTCAGTAAGGTAAGGCATCATCAACAACCAAAGGTCTGCAATAAAATTATCTTCATTTAGGTGATCAAGTCCTTTTATTTGACGGGCATACATCCAGTTATCCATTGTCATCCAAAACAGCCATGCAAGCTGGCAATATTGTTCATCCTTAATGGGAGCTTTAAATGTATTTGTATCTACATTGTAATTAAACATCCATTCTATTTGTTGTATCTGCCATGAAATATGTTGCTGGTGTTTTTTTTTGATAGTAGAATAGGCACGGAGTACCTCTAAAGTATCCAGGTAAAAAAACAGGTAATATTTCTGGCATTGAAAAATGTCTTTTAATTGGCGATTGATGTCCTCAAATAAATGCGCCATTCTAAATTCATACAGGGATTTTTCCTGGGCAGCTTTCAACTCATCATACAATGTTTCAACAATACATTCCTTGTTTTTGAAATGATATGCTAAATGCCCTACACTAATATCCCCAAAGTCGGCAATATGTTGTAGGCGTACATTTACAAAGCCATTTTTATTAAACAACTTCAATGCCCTATCTAAAATATATGTCTTTGTATGTTTCATACTTTCAGGATTAAAAGGTAACAACAATTAGAAAATGTTTTCTAATATTTAAGCACGGTGGCGCTAACATTGCTTTTAACTTTAAAGAAATAGCCATTCTTATGGTCACAACGCAACCTGGTTTTGTAGCTGATGCGCTGGATGAAGTGCATGCATTTTGGCTGGCTGGTATGAGTTGTGACGGCTGCTCCATCTCTGCTGTTGGGGCTACTTCTCCTTCTACTGAGTCGCTCATGTTGGGCAATATTCCCGGTGTTCCCAAAGTTGTTTTACATCATCCCGTTTTATCGGTGGAAGCCGGGGATGAATTTATGGAACCATATCACCTTGCTTCGCAGGGAAGATTAGGGAAGCAGTTTGTGGTTATTTATGAAGGTTCTATTGGCGATGAAACTAAGAACGATTTGAACGGCGGTTATTGGTCTGCACTGGGCACACATGAAGTAGATGGGGAGTTACAGCCATTTCCTACTGCTGATATGTTGAAGCTGATGGCACCGCATGCAGCTGCGGTAATTGCTATAGGAACCTGCGCCACATGGGGAGGTATTCCTGCGGCTGCTGGTAATGTAACCGGGTCGATGGGGTTAATGGATTTTCTGGGTGAAGATTATAGAAGTACGCTTGGACTGCCAGTAGTAAACATACCCGGCTGCGCACCACAGGGAGATAACTTTACAGAAACCGTTGCTGCTGTCTTAATGTTTTTGCAAGGCATTGGTCCTTTACCCGAATTTGACAGCCTTGGCAGACCCGCATGGTTGTTTACCGATACTGTTCATCAAACCTGCACCCGCGGTGGATTTTACGAGGAAGGCACTTTTGCCAAAAGACATGGAGATAAAGAATGTCTTGTTGAAATTGGCTGCTGGGGTCCGGTGGTGCAATGCAATATTAATAAGCGTGGAGCTCTAAATCATGTTGGCGGATGTATGAATGTTGGTGCTCCCTGTATCGGTTGCACCATGCCTGGTTTCCCTGATAACTTTTCGCCTTTTTATACAAAACCTCCGGGCACCATTGTATCATCAACTATTTCAAAATCAACCGGCTATTTTATTCGTAATTTAAGAAGGTTTTCTATGATGTATGCCAACCGTACAGGTTTATGGAACAGAAACAACCATGTGCCATCCGGTTGGGGTCATGTGGAAGAAGCAAGTACTTTACAAAAGGTGACACATTATTTTTATAGTAAAATGCAATTTGCCAACAGTGTCCGTCCCGGCATGAAACCAAAGAGCAGACACGCTGCTAAGGAAGCTATAGAAGAAGTAAAACAACAATAACATGAACGACGCCGAATATTATAACTTATTTTATATCGGGCTTGCAATTGCCGCAGCCATTGTTGTGATTGCTGCCGTGTTGCTCATTCTTATTCTCATTGCCGCAAAGCGGATTTTAAAACTTGCAGAGGCTGCATTGGGTATAGTGGTAAACATCAAACAAAACACCATGAGCATCTGGGGTTTGCAGGATACCAATCACACAGCCGTTAAAATATTGAACACAGCCAATACCATATTATCCAACGCCGGTGCGGTAGCAACGGCATTGCACGAAACTGAAAAATAAATGTAATGGAAAATGTAAGCGAAGAAGCTCTCACAACGGCATGGGTCATTTCTCTTGTTCTTGGTTTGGTAGTAACGATAGTTGTTGCTATCCTGCTGATATTAATTCGCAATACCGCCCGTAAAATTTTAGGTGGCGTTCACATGCTTTGGACGGAAGGAAAGCTGGTAGCAAATAATACCATTCAAATACCAATTTATTTAACCGTAACCAACCAGGTAGTTTCAAAGATTTATGATACTGCAGTAAAAATTGTTGGCGGCGCCGCAGCCATAGAGCAGCATGCAAGTGTTTGCCCCGGATGCCCCGCCTGTGTATTAACTCATAATAAAGCCATGTAAGTATGTTCACACTTTTAATGATATTGACGGTTTTGTTGGTGTTGCTTTTTGTAATTGCATTGATATATTATGTTGCAAGCATACATCGCTTACTCGTAAACATTGGTGGCGATGGAAATAGTTTTTTAGCTAAGTTGAGATTAGGTTTAAGAGCCATTGAAACAGAAACCGGTCACCTGCCGGTGCAGGTAACTAAGTTAAATGAAACCTTAAGCAGCACTGGTGCAGGATTAAAAGTAGTGAACGGCCATTTGGAAGGAACCATTCAAGCTGCACTAAAACAAAAAAACATTTAACCATGATGCCGCAAACCGTATATATTTTATGGATAATTGTTTTAGCTGTTGCATTAATCTTGTTTCCTTTTATTGTAAGGTTGCTGCATAAAACTTTTATGGCAGCTAAAAATATAGAACGGTATTTAAGAGAGATGAAAGAAGCAGGGTTGGGCATAGCAGGAAACACAGCTCACATTACTGCATTGAACAGCACGATAGAAGTTGCCGTGGACATATTAGACAGCGCCGGAAAAATAAATGCAAACGCAGAAACCATTGAAACCGTAATGGCTGACAGGTCAGCAAAATTTAATTGATATGGGAGATTATTTATTCATAGCCACGTTAGTTGTTGTTGCGCTTGTAGTGCTGGTTTTGGTAATTTACCTGGTGGGTGTCATCATCTATTTGTTTCGTGCTGCCGGGCATTTAAAAGCGTTGGCTGGTGGCTTGCAGCAAATAGAAAGCGATACAGCCCCGTTAGCTGGTAAGCTAACAACTATCAATGGAGCATTGGATACATTGCATGGAGGTTTGTCATCAGTGAATTCGCATTTGGGGGCTATCGCAAGGGTTTTGAAATTGTAAGGTGAAACAAATGTTGATTAAAGATTGAAAGAGAAAAATGTCACTACAAAAGATAAATTGACATCGAATGCTTGACCTTCCCTCTCCGCGAGGAGAGGGAACGAGGGTGAGGTCCACATGATATAAGTAAAGATGGAATAAAATTATGGTGCTTTGCATTGAAGAGCAGAGTTGCCAAATGATATG
>JANPPB010000580.1:0-9991 GCA_031428295.1 Segetibacter sp.
ACCAGGTACCAACAATATTTTGCAGTAAAATGGACACTGGAACGTATCACCAAAGTACAACCAGATGGAACACGGCAGGGTGGAGTGATCTGGCATACGCAGGGTAGTGGTAAATCTTTAACCATGGTAATGTTGGCACAATTAATTGCAATGCATCCCGCCATTAAAAACCCAAAGATCGTTTTAGTAACAGACAGGGTTGATTTGGATGATCAGATTACTGATACTTTTAAAAAATGTGGAAAGCCGGTAATGAACGCTGCAACAGGTGAAAAGCTGGTAGAGTTATTAGAAGCTAACAGTGATGCTATCATTACAACTATCATAAACAAATTTCAATCTGCTGTCACCAAAGCGAAAGAAGTATTTGATAGTAGTAATATTTTTGTATTGGTAGATGAAAGCCATCGTACCCAATATGGTACTTTCAATGTGAAAATGCAAAAGGTTTTTCCTAAGGCATGTTACATAGCTTTTACAGGCACTCCATTATTAAAGAAAGATAAAAGTACCGCCTCAAAGTTTGGGGGCATTATTCCGGGTACTATTTACACTATTGCAAATGCAGTTGAAGATAAAGCAGTAGTGCCATTGTTGTATGAAGGCAGGCACAACATTATGACTGTGAATGAAAAGCCACTGGACACATTTTTTGATAGAGTATCAGAACCGTTGACAGAGTATGGCAAAACATCATTAAAAAGAAAGTTTTCTACACGTAATGCTGTTGTTCAATCTCTATCATTCATAGAAAATACAGCCTGGGACATAGTAAAGCACTTTACTGATAACATTCAAAACACAGGGTTTAAAGCACAGTTGGTTGCACCAAATAAATTGTCAGCCATAAGGTACAGGGATATTTTGAAAGACATAGGAAGGGTGTCAGTTGAATTACTTATTTCAGCACCTGATACGAGGGAGGGAGAAGAAGATGCTTTTGAAGGAAGTGACGATAAGGTGAAGATTTTCTATAAAGCCATGATGGATAAATATGGTACCACAGAGAAGTATGAAAAGGCAGTAATTAATGGGTTTAAAAAACAAGATCATCCTGAAATTATTATTGTAGTAGATAAATTACTAACAGGTTTTGATGCACCACGTAACCAGGTGTTGTATCTCACAAGGAATTTGAGAGAGCATACATTACTACAGGCAATTGCAAGGGTAAACAGTTTGTATCCTGGTATAGATTTTGGTTACATTATTGACTACTACGGAAATCTTGAAAACCTGGATGATGCCTTACATACTTATGCAGGCTTAGAAGAGTATGACGAGGATGAATTGATAGGTACCCTCACTAATATGGCTAATGAAATTGAAAGATTGCCACAAGCACATTCAGAGGTATGGGACATTTTTAAAGAAGTAAAGAACAAATACGATGAACCGGCTTATGAGGAATTATTATCTGATGATGCAAAGAGACACAGTTTTTACGAAAAGCTTTCTTTGTATTTACGGTTGCTGAAACTTGCTTTATCAAGTTTAGAATTCAATAATAATACCCCTGAAAAGCAAATTGATAAATATAAAAAAGATGCTGCTTTCTTTTTGGCACTTCGGGTATCGGTAAAAAGACGTTACTCCGATGAACTGGATTACAAGGAATACGAAGCACAGGTTCAAAAACTTATTGATAAACATATTACTTCTGATGGTGAGGTTTTGAAAATAACTGACTTAGTAAACATTTTTGATAAGGAAGAAAGGGAAGCAGAGCTGGAAAAGCTTACTGGTAAAGCAGCAAAGGCAGATCACATTGCAAGCCGGACAATTAAGGCTATTAATATAAGGATAAACGAAGATCCTATCTTCTATAAGCGGCTATCAGAAATGATTAAGAAAACAATTGAAGAATATCACCAGCAGCGAATTGATGAAGCTGAATATTTAGCCAAGACGAAGGATTTTGAAGACGCTTTTTTAAGTGGTAGAAGAGACAATGTTCCGGTAAGAATAAAGGACAACCCAACGGCTATAGCATTTTACAATCTTGCGACAGAAGAATTAAAGGATGGCTTGCAGCCTAAAGCCAACAGGTTAGATATTGCTGTTGAAATAGCAACGGGCATTGATGAAATAGTTAAAGCAAATGTTTTTGATAATGGTACGCCGGTAATTGATTGGCAAAAGAATGATGATATAAAAGGAATGATACGAATACAGATTGATGATTTAATATTTGACTTGAAGCTTAAGTATGATTTGCATTTGGACTTCGATCATATAGACCAACTTATTGCGGAATGTATTAAGGTAGCAGAAACTAAATATAAAAATTAGTGCAGCATCATATCTTTTTTGGAAGCCGGCAAATTTACTTTAGCCTAACATATCTAAAAAGAAAATCTTTAGGTATTAAAGTACATCCAAATTCAACTGTAGAAGTGCTTGCACCTTTAGATACAAAAGAAGAATTAGTTCTTCAAAAGATAAAAGCTAAATCTCCCTGGATTTTAAAACAAATAGATCATTTTAATTCGTATCGTCCCAGCACCCCGCCAAGACGTTTCATAAATGGTGAAACACATTTGTATTTGGGTCGTCAGTACCGGTTAAAAGTAGTGCCTGATACTGTAGATGTTATTAAGGCCTGGAGAGGGCAGTTGTGGATACATGCTGTCAATACAAATCAGGAAGATTTAAAAAAGCAATTGGATGAATGGTATAAACAAAAAGCAATCGTTGTTTTTAATGATCTACTTCAAGAAGTTGTGCCTAAGTTTAAAAGATATAAGATAGCATCACCAGTTTTATCAATTCGTACGATGTCCAAAAGATGGGGGAGTTGTTCGCCTACAGGCAAAATCATCTTAAATACTGAATTAATTAAAGCATCCAAAGGAAGCATTGAATATGTGATCATACATGAGCTCTGTCATCTGGTAAATAGAAATCATGATAGAGCTTTTTTTAACCTTCAAAACAAAATGATGCCTGATTGGAAAAAATGGAAAGATAGGTTGGAGTACAGTTTAGCATAAAATTACTTCATAGCCCCGCCTACGGTAGCAATGCAGGCACACAAGGCAAAGCTATTGCCACCTTCGGCTTCACACAGCAAGTGCCATTCGTTCCTCATGGCACTTGCTGTGTGCTTTGCTTTTTTATATTTACATGATGGGAGGATGTGTTAACCAGGAGCTTACCTGGATTTTAGAATTGTTGACGGCTTAACCTATCGCTTCAATTTTGGTATTGAAAAAACGGTGGATAAGGGCGAAGGATCACGCCAGCCAGGTACCGTTCGCCAGGGAACTCCATCACCTAATAATAACCGCCTTTCTAATTTTAGAAGCAGGGGCGAATTTGAATCCAAATTATATGAGAATACCCTTAACTACGATAAAACATTTGCTGTTCATCATAAGTTAAGTGCTGTTGCAGGCATCAGCAATCAAACATTTAAACATCCTGTTTACCGGTTTACTACCATTGCTGGAAGTGCTACTGTTGAAGACCCCTATACCAACCTATGGAACAATATCGGTTTGTTGGGAAGAGTAAATTATGGTTACGATGAAAAATATTTAACAAGTATTACTTTCCGTCGCGACGGAAGTTCACTTTTTGGTAAAAATAACCGATGGGGTAATTTTCCCTCAGCTTCGGCTGCATGGCGCATTTCCCGTGAGAAGTTTTGGAATGTAAAAGCTGTAAGCGATTTAAAGTTGCGGGCCTCTTATGGCTCTTTAGGAAATTCAGAATTTTTACAACCCTGGTTATACTACTCTCAAATTAATCCTTTTCCACGTGCAGTATTTGGTGCAAACGAAGTGGAGCAAATTGGAAATATTGTAACCCGCCTTGCCAATAGCAATTTGCGTTGGGAGCGGAAGAATACAACCAACTTTGGAGTAGATGCCACTCTGTTTAATAATCGCGTTTCGGTTTCAGCAGATTATTTTATTTCAAAAACAAAAGATGTTTTGGTTGATTTGCCAATTAGTCTTACCACAGGTAATGCCGGAGGAAATCCGGCTGTAAATGCTGCTTCACTTCAAAATAAGGGTTTCGAACTGGCACTTACGTATCGTGCTAAAACAACCCGAAATTTTAGATGGGACGCCACTGTAAATTTTACATCTATTCGTAATAAAGTTGTTGCCTTTGGTAATGAGTCAACAAAGTTTACTCAACTGGGAGATGCACGTACCCAACTGGGCCGTTCCATTGGAGAATGGTATGTTTTACAAACGAATGGTATTTTTCAATCTCAGTCAGAAATTGATGCACATAGGGGCAAAACAGGGCAGGTGCTTCAACCATGGTCTAAGCCCGGAGACATACGCTACATGGATGTTGATAATGATGGTGTACTTAATTTAGATAAAGACCGCTACTATGCAGGCTCACCATGGGCCGATTTTGAAACAGGTTTGCAACTAAATGTGGGCTATAAAAATTTTAGTCTTAACATGCAATGGTATGCTGTAGTAGGTAATGATTTATATAATCGCCCTCGCTACACAGTTGATAGAATGGATCAAAATACAAACTTCAGAAAAGGTGCTACCTTTTGGACGTCACAGGCACCCGGCAGTGATTGGCCAAGAGCTGCCATTCGCAACCGTTCACCAACCGATAAAGGTCTTGACTATAATGTGCTTCCACAAAGCGACCGCTGGCTTGAGGATGGCAGTTACCTGCGCTTACGCAATCTGGAATTAGCATATACCTTAGGAAAAAACACATTAAAGCGGGTAGGATTTAAGAGCAGCAGGATTTTTGTAAGTGGCCAAAACCTATTGACATTTACAAAATATAAAGGCCTCGATCCGGACATTGCCGGTGTTAATATTTTTGAAAGAGGTCTTGACAATGGTCAATATCCGGCGCTTCGTATTATATCAGCAGGTATCAATTTCGGTTTTTAATTATCACTTCAAACCTTATGCAATGAATACATTTCTTAAATATTGCTTTGTAGCAACATTTGCTCTGTCGGTTACGGCGTGCAAAAAATCAATGGATCTGGATATTGAAAATCCAAATCGTAAAGATGAATCTAACTTTTGGAAATCAGGTAATGATGCGTTAACAGGTATTAATGCCGTTTATGGCAATTTTTATCGCAATGGCTCTCCTGGTTCGCGTTGGACACCCTATTATTTTGATGTTCGTTCTGATGACGGATATTCAACCAGTCCGTGGCCTGAGCTGCGCAGTGTATCAGGGTTAAACATTACCCAGTATAGTTTTGAGGTGAATTACGATACTTGGTGGCACCACTGGCGTGGTATTTACCGGGCCAATCAGGTTTTAAAAAATGTTCCTGCTATTACAATGGATGCCACCACCAAAGACCGTTACCTCGGCGAAGCCAAATTTATACGGGCATTGTATTACTACAACCTGGTAACCATCTGGGGTAATGTTCCATTAATTCTTGAACCTTCTAACCCTGCAGATAAACCATCGCAGGTACCACAGGAGCAGATTTGGGCTCAGATCGAAAAAGATCTTACAGAGGCTGCCGCCACACTACCTGCATCGTATACCGGCGATGATGTTGGAAGAGCCACAAAAGGTGCTGCTTTTGGTTTATTAGGAAGGGCATATTTGCAACAAAAGAAAAATCAACAGGCGGTGGATGCCTTAGCCTGGTTAATAAGCGGACCCGGACAGCCGTTGTACGATCTGGTACCGAATTACAGCGATAATTTCAGACATACAACTGAAAATAATAAGGAATCTGTTTTTGAAATTCAATTTAAAATGCGTCCTGAAAACGATGGCGATGATGGGCCTACTTCTAATGTGGGTACAAGTCGTGCTCCCTTTTTTGCTCCACCCGGCCATGGCTTTAATGATGCTAATATGCATCGCTGGGTAGTTCGGGAGTTTCAGCAAGAGACTACAGCTACTAACCAAAGAGACCCCAGGTTAGCAGTAACAGCCTTATACGATTCAACTGATCCTGGCGGGCCTACTATTACCCAGGTGTATGGTGCTTCGTTCAGTTCTAAAAATTACGGTGCTGATGTTCGTAACCGGGTGTGGTATCGTAAATACCTGGATGATTATTTTAGAGTCAATCAGTTTGAAGTGTTCAACAGCCCAATTAATTTTCGGGTAATTAGATTTGCTGACGTATTGCTAATGTATGCGGAAGCACTTAATGCGTTGGGCCGTACCAACGATGCATATGCCCACGTAGACAGGGTTAGGTTGCGTGCAGGCCTTAACAGGTTATCGGTAAGCAGGCCGGGTTTAAACCAGTCTCAGTTTCTGCAACAATTAATGCATGAACGAATTACTGAATTAACAGGCGAAAGTGTTCGCTGGAATGATCTTGCCCGCTGGGGATATTTTGATGATGCCACAAAGCTTAACGAGTTAAAATCACGTGATACGGAATTCAATAATTTTGAACTTGGTAAAAACAAATACATGCCTATTCCACAGAGCGAGTTAGACATCAACCCCAACCTGAAACAAAATCCTAGCTATTAACGTACATTTTTAAAAAGCAGTTGGATAGCACCCACTGCTTTTTTTTAATATTGATATTGAGCCTAATTTTTATTGACCAGGTGCTGTTACAAATATTCAGGTTCTGAAAATAATTTTTGACCTTCTTAATAGTATCTTTTTATGAAAAATAACCTGTTGATTTTATTGCTTTTTGTCACGATTTTTGGTTGTAAAAAAGGTCCTTCTCCTGTAGTCATTCCTCCTATCATAACTATAAAAGATACCTCATTTGCTAACCCGTTACTTAGCAGTGGCCCTGACCCATGGGTTATTAAAAAAGACAGTTTCTATTATTACATGCATACTTCAGGCGACAGAATAAGGGTTTGGCAAACCAGAGCGATGTCTAAATTAAGTACTGCTACCAGTCAAACCATTTGGACAAAACCTTCTATCGGGTTCAATTCACAAAATGTTTGGGCACCAGAATTGCACTACCTGGATGGAAAATGGTATGCCTACTATACGGCGGGTTCTTCTGCATCCGATTTAAGTACTCAACGCATGTTTGTCCTCGAAAATTCATCAGCCGATCCACTACAGGGAACCTGGACAGACAAAGGCAAATTGTTTGATCCTGCCGCAGATTTTTTTGCGATTGATGAAACTGTTTTTGAGCATGGAGGAAAAAAATATTTACTATGGAGCGGTCAACAATCTGCATCAGACAGAACCCAACGAATTTATATAGCCGAAATGTCTAACCCATATACATTAAGCACTTCCCGATCCGTTATTAGTTCACCACAATTTTCGTGGGAAAGTATTGGAGCACCGCCTGCTGTAAATGAGGGTCCTGAAATTATTAAGAACGCTGCTGGCAAAGTATTTCTTGTTTACTCTGCTTCTGGTTGCTGGACAGATGATTATGCGCTGGGCATGATGGCTTTAAAAGATGGTGGCAATCCTATGATTGCTGCAGATTGGACAAAAAATCCTCAGCCGGTCTTTACTAAAAATCCTCAGAACGGGGCTTATGGGCCGGGGCATAATGCCTTTTTCAAATCCCCTGATGGAAAGGAAGATTGGATTATTTACCATGCTAATCCTTTTGCCGGACAAGGCTGTTCAGATACCAGAAGTCCACGCATGCAAAAATTTACCTGGAATGCTGATGGCACTCCCAATTTTGGTCAGCCGGTCTTAATCAACAGCAATATGCCAAGACCTTCCGGCGAGCCTGCTAATTAACTAAGACCTGGCTTACGTTAGGATATATTTTATAATTTTTGCTTAATCTTCTCTGGTAATGAAATTTATAAAACACGCTGTTAGTACTTTATGTTTTACTGTCATGGTAATGGTAACAGCAGCGCAGCAAACTTTTACCAACCCTTTATTGCCGGCAGGTGCCGATCCGTGGGTTATTCAAAAAGACGGGTTTTATTATTACACGCATACCCTGGGCAATAAGCTGGTAATTTGGAAAACAAAAAATATAGCGGAGATAGATAAGGCCGTTTTTAAAACTGTATGGGTGCCACCGGATAGTACGCTTTACTCTAAGCAAATATGGGCGCCGGAACTGCATTTTTTAAAAGGAAAATGGTATATGTATTTTGCCGCTGATGATGGGAAAAACGAAAATCACCGGCTATATGTAATTGAAAACTCATCATCCGATCCGCTTCTGGGGGACTGGGTTTTTAAAGGGAAAATTTCGGATAAGACAAATAAATGGGCGATTGATGGATCTGTTTTCAAATACAGAGGAAAGCATTACATAACATGGTCGGGTTGGGAAGGAGATACTAATGGCAGGCAGGATATATACATTGCAAAACTTAAAAATCCGTGGACAATTAAAGGTGCCAGGGTAAGAATATCAAGTCCTGTTTTACCCTGGGAAAAGATAGGTGACCTGAACGATCCGAATAACCCACCTCATGTGGATGTGAATGAAGGACCCCAATTTTTGGCAAATGATAAAAAACTGTTTTTAATATACTCTGCAAGTGGATGTTGGACCGATCAGTATGCATTAGGCATGTTACAATTTACAGGCAAAAGAAATTTGCTTGACTCCTCTGCATGGCATAAGTCATCAGAACCGGTTTTTCAACAATCTGTATCGAATAAGGTATATGCACCTGGTCATAATTCTTTTTTTAAATCTGCCTCCGGAAAGGAAGATTGGATATTGTATCATGCCAATGCACAACCCGGACAGGGCTGTGGCAGAAACCGTTCGCCCCGCGCTCAAAAATTTTCGTGGAATGCAGACGGAACACCCAACTTTGGCGTACCCATAAAAGCAGGAGAGGTGCTGCAAATTCCCGAGTAGAATATTTTTAATTTACTTTATTAAACACATTGCCATGAAGAGATGTATTGCCTTGCTCACTTTTGTTTTATCAATTTTTATAGCACATGCGCAAAAATTAGTAATGCGCGGCGATCATGCCGACCCTTCGGTTGTAAAAATTGGCAGTACCTATTGGGCCAGTGCCACTTCCTCAAACTGGTTTCCCGCATACCCCTTATTACACTCGAAAGATTTGATAAACTGGAAAACAAAGGGCTATGTTTTTAATACCCTTCCTGCCTGGGCCGATTATTACTTTTGGGCTCCTGAAATATCCTATGAAAAGGGGAAAGTTTATATCTATTATGCCGCTCATAAAAAGGGAGGTAATCTATGCCTGGCAGTTGCCAGCGCCGATAAACCCGAGGGCCCTTACACCGATCACGGTCCGCTGATGTGTGAAGAAGCCGGGTCAATTGATGCATTTCCCATGCGTGATGAAAATGGAAAACTGTACCTGATATGGAAGGAGGATGGTAACAGCGTGCAAAAGCCGACCCCCATTTGGGCTATGGAACTAAATGAAGAAAGAACCAAACTGATTGGGGAGAAGAAAATGCTTTTTAAGAATGAATTGTCCTGGGAAAAGAACCTTGTAGAAGGAGTAAGCATGATTAGGCACGGAGCTTATTATTATGGGTTTTATGCTGCTGCAGGTTGCTGCGGTAGGGGATGCGATTATGTAACTGGTGTGGCCCGTAGTAAAAACTTATTAGGACCATGGGAGAAATATGATAAGAACCCTTTACTCAAAAATAATGATAGCTGGATTTGTCCCGGTCATGGTACGCCCATTGAGAAGGAGGGCAAATTTTATTTTTTATATCACGGCTATAATAAACAAACAAATGCCTTTACAGGTAGAGAAGGATTATTGAAAGAGTTTAAGTTTACCAATGATAACTGGGTAGAATTTGTAGACGAACCTGCTGTTGCATATAATACTGATTTTGATATTGAAGATGAATTTAAAGGCAATAAACTTAATGACAGATGGCAATGGAGTGTTTTTCAAAATGCCGGTAAAAAGGTAAGTAAAGGCTTACTAACATTAGCAGCATTGCCCGATGTAACAGGTGCTTTTATGGGGCAGGCAACACTTGCCGGAAATTATATAGCCAGCACCATTATTAATACAAGCAAATCGACTGCAAGGGCAGGAATAGCCGCAATTGGCGACGAAAAAAATATGATCAGTTG
>JANPPB010000581.1:0-8519 GCA_031428295.1 Segetibacter sp.
GGCAAGCTGAAGTGATACATAAACTTGAATGGGTAACTGATATAGATCAGCCCACATTGGTTAACTGGTTATCAGAAAATGAATACACAGTTCAGGAGAAGGAAGACCTTTTGGAAGCAAAAGGAACCGAAAACGTAATCATGCATTTTTTTCTTACCACAGCCCCACGTATATATAACACCCTTTTTGAAACTACCGGCAGTGCAACATTTATACATGCCTGGCAACAAACTTTTTCTTCCCCGGGCAATGCCCTGGTTAAAAAAGAGGAAGATATATTTTTAGAAAACCTCGTTGCTTATATACCTCCCTTTTTAAGGGAGGAAGCAGCCATCATTAAAAAAGCGCAGCAAAATAGTATTCCTAAGGTTATTGAAGTTTCCGACATTAAAGGCATCATTCATACCCATAGCAATTGGAGCGATGGTAGCAATACCATTGAGGAAATGGCCCGGGGTGCAATGGACATGGGATATGAATACCTGGTAATAAGTGATCACTCCAAATCAGCATTCTATGCAAACGGCTTATACCCCGATCGCATACTTGCCCAACATCAATTAATAAGGGAGTTAAATGAAGAACTTACACCATTCAAAATATTTAAAAGTATTGAGTCCGATATTCTTAATGATGGCAGCTTAGATTATGATGAAAAAGTTCTTTCAAGTTTCGACCTAGTAATTGCATCTGTACATTCTAACTTAAAAATGAGCGAAGAAAAGGCAATGTTGCGTTTGCTTGCAGCTATCTCAAATCCCTACACAACCATTCTGGGCCACATGACCGGGCGTTTATTGCTTAGCCGAAATGGTTACCCGGTTAACTACAAAAACATTACTGATGCTTGTGCAGAGTATAATGTGGTTATTGAACTAAATGCACATCCACGCAGGCTCGACATGGATTGGCGCTACCTGGATGAAGCGATTTCGAATGGTGTTTTAATTTCGATTAATCCGGATGCACACTCTATAGGTGCGTTTAACGACATAAGGTTTGGTGTGCTTGCTGCACAAAAAGGGGGACTTACCAAACAAGATAATCTTAGTTGTTTTACATTAACTCAATTTGAAGAATTTCTAAAAAAACAACGATTAAAGCAAAAAATTTTATGATAGCTTTTCGACTATTCACTCATTTACTACTGCTATTACCGTTGTTCACCAATACAGTTATCGCCCAAACCGACTTTCTGGGTAGTACAACCCCACCGGACCACCCTCGTTTGTTATTATTGCAAAACGAAGAAGATAAAATTAAAAATATTTTTAAAAGTGATAAAACCTGGTCAGCAATTAACCAGGCTATTCTTACAGAGGCAGACAACATGATTGTGCTTCTAACATTGGAACGCAAAAAGATTGGGCGAAGATTGCTTGACAAATCGAGGGAAGCTTTACGGCGTATTTTTTACTTATCTTATTCGTATCGCATCACCAATCAAAAAAAGTATGCTGACCGGGCCGAAAAAGAAATGCTTGCAATAGCAGGTTTTAGCGACTGGAACCCAACGCACTTTTTAGATGTTGGTGAAATGACGATGGCAATATCCATAGGTTACGACTGGCTATTTACCGTGTTATCGCCGACTTCAAAAAAAACAATAAGGGAAGCAATTATATCCAAAGGCCTTCAACCCTCCCTGGATAGCAATGCTAATAGCTGGTTGAAAGCTGAACACAACTGGAACCAGGTTTGTAATGCGGGAATTACTTTTGGTGCATTGGCTACTTTCGAAGACAATCCCGGGCTGTCAAAACAATTAATCAACCGGGCGCTAAACACAATTGGTAATGCCATGAAAGATTACGGACCCGATGGAATTTATCCTGAAGGCTATGGTTATTGGGCATATGGCACCAGTTTTAATGTGATGTTTATCAGTGCTATCGAAAAAGCATTCGGAACAGATTATGGCCTTACCAAACACGAAGGCTTTTTAAATACCGCACGTTTCCTTGAAAACATGACTGGTCCATCTAATAAGCCGTTCAACTATTCAGACTCAGGGCCCAATGGAGAGCTGCAACCTGCGATGTTTTGGTTTGCCAACAAGTTAAAAGATCCCTCCATTTTGTGGGTTGAGAAACAAAGGTTACTTACTGAGGATTCGAAATTGCATGTGCAAAACAGGTTACTACCTGCACTTATGTTATGGAACGGCAACTGGTCATTAAATAAAATTAAGCCCCCGGAATATGATCTGTGGGCCGGTAACGGTAAAAACCCAATAGCGATGATGCGAACGTCATGGACCGATACAAACGCAATTTACCTGGCAGCCAAAGGTGGCTCCGTTTCTATTAATCACGCACATATGGATGTGGGCTCATTTATTATGGAAGCAAATGGAGTTAGATGGGCCATGGATTTTGGATTGCAGGCTTACGAAACGTTGGAGTCTAAAGGAATGTCAATTTTTGGTCGCACACAGGATGCGCAGCGATGGACTGTTTTCAGGTATTCCAATCTGGCACACAATACGCTAACATTTAATAACCAACAGCAAAGGGTATCCGGGCATGCCCCGTTAATAGGTACTTCAAAGTCTGCATCTTTTCTTTCTGCAACCTTCGATATTTCTGCAGTCTATAAAGGGTCTGTAGCTTCAGCTAAACGTGGAGTTAGTATAGTAAACCGCAAATATGTTTTAATTAGAGACGAACTGGAAACCCTGGGAGAAACTACTACTACCCGGTGGAGTATGTTAACCCCGGCAACAGTCAACATTACTGGAAAGAATACTGCAGAGTTGACCATGAATGGCAAAAAAATGATATTAACCGTAAGGGAGCCGGCAGTTGTTACCATGAAAACCTGGTCAACCGTACCGCCCAATGATTTTGATGCCGCAAATCCCGGCACTACGCTGGTAGGTTTTGAAGTTTATCTTCCTTCTCTAACCTCAACTGCACTTTCAGTAACGCTTACCCCTGTTGCCGATAGGTATTTAAAGCTTGAAAAAATAAAGCCTCTGCATGGTTGGAAATGATGATTTTTAACAAACAACGTATAGTTGGTATCACTAATAACGTAATGGCAGGGATGGAATATTAAATGTCAGCTCGACCAGGATCATTAAAATTCAAAAAACTTATCTTTCTATCAGTTTTATTAAGAAATTACTTTTGCGTACCTTCAACATCCGAAATCATTTATGGTCCTTATAATGGACCAGTATTAAAACTTTAATAATTACATGGCTAAATCGCAGGAGACATTCAACAAAAAAGAGAAAGAAAAGAAAAAAATACAAAAAAGAAAAGACAAAGAGGAAAAGAAAGAAGAACGACAGGCTAATTCAAAAAAAGGGCAAAGCCTGGAGGACATGATGGCTTACATTGATGAAAATGGTAACATTAGCTCTTCACCGCCAGACCCGAGAAAGAAGAAGATCATCAATTCAGAAGATATAAGAATCGGCACTCCAAAGCAGGAAGATTCAGGACCGCAGGAAGTTATACGCACCGGGGTTGTTACACATTTCAACGAGTCAAAAGGATACGGTTTTATAAAAGATCAGCAAACGCAGGAAAGCGTATTTGTTCACATTAATAGCCTTTCTGGCCCCGTTAAAGAAAACGACAAAGTAACTTTTGAAGTGGAGATGGGTCATAAAGGACCAAATGCCGTATCAGTTAAAAAAATATAATTAGGTCATTCTAACCAACATTTTACAAAAAGTATTGAGTGAACTTTCTAAATGCTTTTTAAGAAAAAAGAAGAAGCAGCGTCCAACAGACGCTGCTTCTTCTTTTAATACAATGTTTGTTTTCACTAAGGTTAGATCAATGTTACATACTCCTTTAAGCTTATTTTTCCACTAATCAGGTGAGTATATAAAATATCCCTACTCACATTTTGCTCTTTTAGTGAATCCACAACTTCATGATCAAACCAAAGTGTACTTATAACTTTTCTAATACTTTTCATAAAATTTTAATTTAAAATTTTCACCTAAACAGTACGAGTAGGTTAATGTGTAAATTATACACATTTATACGAAAACTGTAAAAAGGTAACCCATGGGTGGGTTGGCATCACAATTAAAGCTGAAATGGAAGCTAAGAGAAAGATTTTGTTGCTGATGACTAACTACTTAGAGATTACTTAGGTCTTGACATCTTATAACTTATAACTTACAACTTATAACTTACAACTCATAAATCATACCTCACAGGTTTATCTCCATGCCTTCAACGGCCAGATCCAGCTTCATCTTTCCACCTTTTACATATTCCATGTCTGTGAAAAGCTTGTCTAATTCCTGATCGGAATGCGATGGATCGTGATGGAAAAGCATTAAATGTTTTACTCCCGCCAGTGAGGCAAAAGCCGTAGCATCTTCCATAGAACAGTGGCCCCAGCCCACTTTATTTTTATATTCTTCTGAGGAGAACTGACCATCGTGTAATAACAGGTCAGAGTTTAAAGCCAGGTCGCTGCCTGAAAGCCATTTTAAATCCTTTAGTAATCCTCTTGGGCCTAAGGCCGGTTCATGATCAGGAATGTACGATAAGACCGCATGGTCGTCAGAAATTCTAAAACCTATAGTTGGACCCAGATGAGTTACATACCTCGATTTAATGATAAAAGGACCTATGGTAAATGTACTATTCTCCACTTCGTGTAATTGCAGTTTACAGGGTAGGTCTCTAAAATGAACGGGGAATAATGGTGGTGAAAAATACCTGCCCAACCTGGAGCGTAAACTGTTTGAAGTGCTGGCTGGCCCCCAGATATGCACTTCCATCTCAGGATTAAATAAGACTTTAAAAAAACCAAGACCCTGAATATGATCAAAATGCAAATGGGTAAGCAAAATATCTACCCTATTTTGTTGCAGGTTAATGGACGAATTTAAGCGTTGCATACCGGAACCCGCATCCAATATTAAAGTCCAGCCATCCTCGGATACTTCAATGCAGGGTGTATTGCCTCCATAAAATTTTGTATCGGGGCCACTTGTGGGTATGGAACCACGAACGCCCCATAGGGTTATTTTCATTCTTCTTTTGGTCTCCAGAATATTGCTACTGCTCCCAAAAACTTTCCGGTTCGTCCAATAATTGGATAAGACGTTAGCGAAATTTTTTCAAGTTTACCAAGCAGGCTTTCTATTAAAAATGTTCTGTGAAAAGGTAACTGTTCCGTCAAAGTTTTTACTAAAGGAAGATCTTTTGGAGCAATTTCACTTCCGTTAAATTCTTTTGCTTTAAAAATTGTGGACCAGATTTCAACGGGCATTTCGCCGGTGTCTTCGTATCGTTTTCCTAATATTTCCTCCGCAGGTTCATTATAAAATAACAAGTTGCCTTCAGTATCGGTTATAAAAACAGGAATGGATAAACAATCAGCCAATTGCCTGTTCAATATTATTTCAATATCATATGCCATGTAAAATGGTTTCGGCTTATAGAATTCCTCAATCTAAAAAATAAAATCAATAAAAATCATACAAAAAAACACATCGGGTGATATAATGTAAAATGTGCCGGCATTTATATGATTAAAATAATTTAAGGTACTCTCATTTGTTAAAGAACTGAGCGGCAAAAGGGATTCGAACCCTCGACCCTTAGCTTGGGAAGCTAATGTTCTACCAACTGAACTATTACTGCTTCTCTATTTAAATTTAAATAGAATAAACAGCAATTACTAATAAAGCAACACAATTAATGCTTTATGTAAAATAAAATTTAAAAATATAGTAAGGAAACCTTTGAAGGTTTACTGCGCAACCAACTTGGGTAGGCTGTCAGATTTTGATTTGGATTTGGATTGATTAAAGGATGATGCTACGTTTCTATTGGATAGATGTAATGCAGCTACTTTACCGCCGCTCTTTAAACCTGTTGTTTGTTCTTTGCCGCCTTGTTTATCAAGGCCACCAGTTACTTCCTCCTGAAAACCGCCATATGCCAGCGATTTAAGCAATTTTCTTTTTTGATAAGTAGAATAACAATAAAAACCAACCATCTGCAATACTGCTGAACCTGCTAAACAAACTGCAATCGTCATTAAAGTATTCATATCTGAGTTTTTATGGTCAAACGTTCAAATGAATAAATTATTATGTAACAAAGAGTGTTTTTCAATTCTATTTGAACATAACCATATAACAAAGTTCAATAACTCTGCCATAAGAACCTTTGGAACAAATTTTAACCTCTTGTAACGGTATGCTATTTTACCTCTAAACATTCGGAGGACGATACTACATATTAAGAATTTACACCAGTCGAGATGATTGAGGGATTAAAACACTATATAAAGACTGTAAACACAGCCAATGCTATGGGATTAGAATAGTGATTAATAACGATATGAAGCGTAACAATTGTTTGGAAATATTAAATTTTTAAAAGCAGATATATTAATAAGTTTGCAACAGAAAATGCCAGTTAGAGGCGATTTAAAACCCCTTATAATAGTACAGAAACTATGAATATTGATAGCTTTAAAAAATTAATGCACGAAGAAAAATTAAAAACATTAAAGTTCTCCGGTGAGTTGCTTGGGCCTTATGATAGAAACGGTGAGCCGGGAACGCCAAAAGTTCCGGGTGATATTTATGGCCTGGAGGATTTTTTCGTTTACCTGAGCGAAGATGAAAGTACAGTAGTTCCCTCTCGTCGCAACCCGTTGCCCAAAGAATAACATTGCTTTCAAAAGCACCTGAACTTTGATTTATATCCATCTTTTTTTGATCATCTTACTTTACTTATATGTGAGATGATCATTACTCCCGTTTACTGCCCTCAGTAATTGTTCAAAACAACAAAATAGATTTACAAAAGAAGGCATGGCATTATGCCCGCATATACCATTTCTCTTACTTCAACTATTACCACCGGGGTAAAGTTTATTACCGGCTTAATTAAGCCGGACTGATAGGGCTCGCACATTTTTAGTCGAAAAAAAGCGGGTTTAAAAACGATCCATTAACTTCATAGCTATTGCTTGCTCACCAAATAAACTGCTTCATGGCATTCATCATCATCTTTGCATGTATAGTTGCACTTATACTACTTATCTCGTGGGGTAAAATCAATCCCTTCCTTGCTTTTTTAGTTATTTCGATTGTTGCAGGCCTACTCTTGGGCATTCCTTTTACCAAAATTGTCGGCTCAGTTCAAAAAGGAATGGGAGACACTTTGGGTTCGCTGGTCATCATTATTGTATTGGGTGCTATGCTGGGTAAGTTGGTTGCCGATAGCGGGGCGGCTCAAAAAATAGCTGAGGTAATGATGAACGCTTTTGGTGTCAAATACATTCAATGGGCTTTGGTGGTTACAGGTTTCATTGTAGGCATCCCGTTGTTTTATGGGGTGGGGTTTGTGTTGATGGTACCCTTGATTTTCTCAGTAGTGTATCAATACAAATTACCTGCGGTATACATTGGCTTACCTATGTTGGCAGCGCTATCCGTAACCTTTGGATTTTTACCACCACACCCCGCTCCTACTGCGTTGGTAATACAATTCAAAGCAAACATTGGACTTACTTTATTATACGGTTTAATCTTATCTGTGCCCGCTATAATTATTGCCGGTCCCTTGTTTGCAAAAACACTAAAAAATATACACTCAGTTCCACTGGAAACCTTTACTGCAACCACGCTTCCCTCCCATCAACTTCCATCGGCTTTCGACAGTTTCTTAACTGCTTTATTACCCGTTGTATTATTGATGGTTTCTACCTTAATACCTTACCTCGTAACGCTTCCACCATTGGCCAGCCAGATTGTTGCTTTTTTTGCAGAGCCAGCTATAGTAATGTTGATTGCCCTTATTGTATCGACCTATAAAATAGGTTTGCGACAAGGCAAAACAATCAAACAAGTAATGAGCATTTATAGTGAATCGATAAAAGATATAGCAGGCATTCTTTTAATTATTGGCAGTGCCGGAGCTTTAAAACAAGTTTTAATAGACAGTGGTGTAAGCGACCAGATAGCCCTTGCGCTAAATGGCATAAACATACACCCGCTTGTGCTTGCCTGGATGATGGCAGCAGTAATAAGAATATGTGTTGGCTCGGCAACCGTTGCCGGTCTTACAACGGCTGGCATTATGGCGCCAATCGTTATGCAATCTGGTGTTAATCCAAACTTAATGGTGCTTGCAATTGGTGCAGGAAGCCTTGCCTGCTCTCATGTAAACGACTCCGGATTTTGGTTGTTTAAAGAATATTTCAACCTCAGTATTAAAGACACCGTTCGTACATGGACCCTGATGGAAACCATCATTGCAGTTGTTGGATTAGCCGGTGTAATGATTCTGCATTTATTTGTTTAAAGAAATAAGTTCGGCTTGTACTTACTGATTTTGACCTTGCAACTAACTTTTAAAATTTGACACTAAAAATAATCTCATGAATACCACATCGCCGCAGGCAAATTTTGAGAATACCCAATTGACTTTACCTGAACCGCCAAAGCCTTTGGGAGTATATAAACCCTTTTTAATAGTTGGCAACCTGGTATATGTTTCAGGCCATGGGCCGTTGCAAAA
>JANPPB010000582.1:0-12829 GCA_031428295.1 Segetibacter sp.
ATAAGTAATCCATCATTCTACAACTTGCCTTTATAAAAACTTGTTTCATTTTAACTATTAGTTCTTAAAACCATGAATGCTTGTGTGTCGTAGATAAAAACACTAAATCATTAATTAAAAAAAGGTACTAAAATGAAAAAAATTCTTAAACCCTTATCGATTTTATTTGCATCAATTTCTTTGTTATCTACCGGAATCAATGCCCAGGAAAAAACAGTAATGGTAGGTGGTGCAGCAATGTATCCCAGCAAAAACATTGTAGAAAATGCAGTTAACAGTAAAGACCACACAACACTGGTAGCAGCCGTAAAAGCAGCCGGCCTTGTTGAAACTTTACAAAGTGCAGGCCCTTTTACAGTGTTTGCTCCAACAAACGAAGCCTTTGCAAAACTTCCAGCAGGTACGATTGAAACTTTATTAAAAAAAGAGAACAAATCTATATTAACATCAGTGCTTACTTACCATGTTATTTCCGGTAAAATAAACAGCACTACATTAATGGAAATGATTAAAAAGAACCACGGCAAGTATACTGCTAAAACTGTACAAGGTGGTGCACTAAGTTTTTCAATGAAAGGTAAAAACATAGTACTTCAAGACGAGAAAGGCGGGATGAGTATGGTAACCATAAAAGACGTTAATCAAAGCAACGGTGTTATACATGTTATTGATACCGTGGTTTTGCCAAAAAGCTAAGTTTTAGCGGGGTTTTTCAGATGGAAGAGGGGCCAGGGGTGGCCCCTTTCTTTTTTAAGCTAAATTGCAAAACAACACAGCATGAATGAAAAGAACCTTATTTTCTTTACCCATTGTATTCTTTATAATCACCTTTATTTTACTTGTTTTACCCGGTAATGAATTTCCTAAATCAAAATTTTTTGCAATTAAAGGATTAGACAAGATAGTACATACCCTCATGTTTTTTATGCTTACCTGGTTATTTTGCCGGCCGTTTAAAGCAGCAGAAATGCTTTCATCTTTAAAACGGAAATGGTTTTTAGGCATCTCATTCTTAGTAGTCATTTACGGAATTACAATGGAATTTGTACAATTGTACTTTGTTCCCTTCAGGTCTTTTGAGCTAGCTGATATTTTTGTAGATACGCTGGGTTCTCTGGCAGCATACTTTTTTTGTAGATACAAGTTTGCAGAAACTGTTATAAAAAAGTAGGCCCCGATAGAAATCGGGGCCGCAACCAAAACTAACTGCTTATGAGAAAATTTGACTACTTTTTATTGTAATCCTAATAAGGTTATACAAAATCGGTGCCAGGCGATCTATTTAAGTTGTTAATGATATATAAACACAAAATGATGAAATATCATAGGTTTAATGGGTATCGAGAACAAAGTCAAAATTACGATGGAGATTGAAAAAATTAAGTTAAGTAACTATTTGGGGAATGTTAAAATGCACAAAAAGTGCTTTGGATATTCAAAGTACGTGCAGAACTAAAAGTAGAAAGGAGATTATAATCTTGTAGTAAGTCCCACGCTTACAGTGAGGCCACCAGTTTTATTATTCCCAAAATTCGGATCCTTTTGTACGCGTTTGAAACCGTAGTTGCCTCCCAATGCAAAGAAGTAATTTATTCTGCCCGTTGTATACTCAATAGAAGACCCGCCTTGTAAGCCATAATTATCTTTGGATAATTGATCTACAATATCTTCTTTCCTTGTAAAATCAACTTCGCCTAAATTAAATCCATTGTAAGTTAACTGTGTTGTTTTTTGTGGATCAGTGTAAATTTTACTTTTACCGCCTGCCTCGCCTTCGGCTTTTATGAGATACCCTACATAAGGACCACCGTATATTGCCAATCGATATTTATTTGAAATTGGAAAGCTGAACTTAGCCATTAATGGAAGTTCAAGGTATACCAGTGAGATTTTATTACTAAAGTTACCATACAAATATTCGGGGAGGGTTAACCCCGCCGGTACGTATGCTTTAAAATCGCTGGTTCTGATACGCTGATCCCCGTTTTTTTTACCGCCCTGTGTAGAGTAATTAAACTCGCTTTGAATAGAAAATAAAGAGTTGAAACGATACTCGGCAATCAAACCGGCCTGTGGGCCAACCACAGTTTGAAAACCATCGCTGTAAGAACTAATAGTAGTTGAGGGAGCCCGCAACTTTGGAACACTAATACCCCCTTTGATGCCAGCCTGCCAGCCATGCTGTGCAATTGATATAAGAGGAAACAGGATAACAACACAAAATATACACGACAATATTCTCATAGAAAATCAAATTTTTAACCCCGGTCATGTATAAGATGCTGACATATCAAAATATGCTGCTTTTCAGTTTAAGAGTATTCAATATTTAGGCAATAGCAGTAGAGGCTCACCATTAATTAAATAAGCCTTTTACCTTATCTATTAAACCACCACTTTCATTTTTGCTATCATTGCCACCGGTAAGTTTACCCAATATGTCGCCCATATTACCGCCGGTAAGTCCACCTAATATACCCGATAAATCAAAGCTTTCATCGTTAGGATCATTGGTTTTATGAACAAATTTGGCCATCACCATAGGAATTAAAGAGCTGGCTATTTGTGCCGCTTTACCATGGTCCAGGCCCAATTTACTAACCAGACTTTCTACAAAGTTTCCTTTAATATTTTTAGTTACAGCAGAATTGGCTACTTGTTGTTCACCGCCGTTAAACATATTTGCAAGCTCACTGACACCACCGGTTGAAATAACATTTTTTAAGCCATCCAATATAGAATTTGATGCAAGTCCTACCGCCTCATCATTTCTGTCGTTTGGTATAGCGGGATTGGTAATAATAGCATCGCCTGCATATTCCTTTACAAGAGACTTAAGTTGAACTAACATAATTATACATTTAACAATTAAAAAAAATCTACAATATGGTTATCTATTATCAAAAAAGATGAGGTTAACATTCCATACTAATTTGTTTGACTGGTCATTTTTTCAGCATTTTCAGCCATTTGCAATTGTTCTACAAAATCGTCTATGTCACCATTAACCACCGCATCTAAATTATAGGATGTTAACCCAATACGATGATCTGTAACCCTGCCCTGTGGCCAGTTGTATGTTCTAATCTTTGCACTCCTGTCACCGGTACTCACAAGGGTTTTTCTATGACGGCTTATTTCATCTTCCTGTTTTCTTACCTGTTCTTCATACAATCTTGACCGCAACATTGTCATAGCCTTTTCGCGGTTACCCAACTGGCTACGTTCAGTTTGGCAAACAACAACCGTACCCGTAGGTAGGTGTGTAAGCAAAACCTTGGTCTCTACTTTATTTACGTTTTGGCCACCTGCACCACCGCTTCGGGCAGTTTCCATTTTTACATCAGCAGGGTTTAATTCAAAATCTATTTCTTCGGCTTCAGGCATAACGGCTACCGTAGCTGCAGAGGTATGCACCCGGCCCTGGGTTTCGGTATTGGGTACACGTTGTACCCTATGCACTCCACTTTCAAATTTTAAAGTGCCATATACATCCTCGCCCTGCACTTCTACCAAAACTTCTTTATATCCACCTACAGTTCCTTCGCTTTCGCTTATGATGGCTGTTTTCCAGCCACGTTTGCTGCAGTACCGCAGATACATGTTTAAAAGATCCCCTACAAACAAACTGGCCTCATCACCACCGGTACCAGCTCTCAATTCTAAAATTGCATTCTTGTCGTCCTGCGGATCTTTAGGTATTAAAAGTTTGGTCAGTTGCTTCTCCAGCACATCCTTTTTTTCTTCCAGTTCAGGAATTTCCATTTTTGCCAGCTCACGTAAATCTTCATCGTTACTGTTCAAAGCCTCTTTACTAAAATCATAATCGTTCAATACTCTTTTGTATTCCTCAAAGGGATTCACAATTTTTTCGAGACTTCTATACTCTTTACTTAATTGTTGAAACTCTTTTTGTTTACTAATTATTTCAGGATTGGTTAGGGCAACACCCACCTGTTCAAAACGGCCTTTAATGGCTTCCAATTTATCAATCACAGATTATTTATTTAGATGATTATTTTTTATGAAAAGCCTGCATTGTTATATCGGCCAATTAAAAAATAATGGCCGTAAAGTTAAGCCTTTCCCTGTCATTGCATAACCTTTGCACTTTCTTACTTAGTTATAAATGGTATACAAAAAATATAAAGCCCCGCAGTTATTTACCGGTTTCGAAATGCTTGATGATAGCAAAGTTTTAATTACGGATGATGAAGGAAGAATTGAAGAGATTGTTGATGTTAATGATGCCGGTGATGATGTATTGGTTTTGGAAGGAACTTTAAGCCCGGGGTTGATTAATTGCCACTGTCATTTGGAGTTAAGTCATATGAGAGGCCTGATACCCGGGCAGACAGGTCTCATTGATTTTGTTTACAAGGTGGTGACCCAAAGACATTTTGCTGAAGAAGAAATATTGCAGGCAATTGATAGGGCAGAGGAAGAAATGATAGTAAATGGAATTGTTGCTGTGGGAGATATTTGTAACAATACTCATACAGTTATCCAAAAGCAAAAAGGCCGGATAGCCTATTACAATTTTGTTGAGGCGAGTGGTTGGTTACCCGTCATTGCACCTGAAAGGTTCCATCGCAGCAAAATTTTTTTTTTACAGTTCTCGAAAATAACTGGACATACTACGATAGTTCCGCATGCTCCTTACTCGGTATCAAAAGAACTTTGGAGCCATATAGCTCCTTACTTTCAAAATAAAGTGGCAAGCATTCACAACCAGGAAACTGCTTTTGAGGATGAATTTTTTACGCAGGGCACCGGGGACTTTGTTAGAATGTATGAATTGATGAAGATTGATAACAGTCATTTTGAAGCCCCGGGTAAAACAAGTCTTCCCTCCTACTTCAACCAACTAAGCAAGGCTGCCAATGTGCTGCTGGTACATAATACTTTTACCTCTATAGCCGATGTTACCTATGCTAATAAGCAGGCTCAGGTAAATAACCAGCAACTGTTTTGGTGCTTGTGCCCTAATGCCAATTTGTATATTGAAAACAAACTACCGGATGTTATGGCGTTGATTACAAATGGCAGCCAAATAGTACTTGGTACCGATAGTTTAGCAAGCAATCATGGACTAAGCATTCTTGCCGAAATGAAAGTGATTCAGCAAAACTTTAATGATATACCTGAAGAAACGTTACTGAAATGGGCAACTATAAATGGTGCCCGGGCTTTACAAATGGAGGATCAGCTTGGTAGTTTTGAAAAGGGTAAAAAGCCGGGTGTTGTATTGTTGAATAAAGAGCTAACAACCATTTCAAGACTGGCTTAGAACGAAAATTGAAGGTTAAGCATTGGGGATTGAAAAAGCCCTGCTTCATCGTAGACTAATTTATAATTATTGTTTTCCAGTACAAACAGTTGCATTTTTCTTGTTGTCGGATCCACAACAAAATATTCTTTAACCCCTGCTCTTTCATACAAGCTCTTTTTTAAAACCAGGTCTCTTTTTCTGTCGGAAGAAAGTACTTCTATCACCAAATCAGGTGCCCCATAAATGTAACCGTCCTCGTTCATGATGCCCATGTTTTTGGTAGAAACATATATAAGATCAGGTTGCACCGCAGAAGTTAAATTCTCAAAATACACATCGACAGGAGAAATTAAAACTTCACCAAGATTGGCAGTATCTGTATGGTTGCTCAGCTTTTTTGCCAGAAGTAAAACCAACCTTTGATGCGTATACTTTGGAGCTGGAGACATATATAAAATGTTATCAATTACTTCGCACAACGTTCCTTCGGGCAATAGCCGATACACATCTAAAGCTGTTTTAGGAATTTGATCCAGAACTTCCATATTCACAATTTTATTAAAGTTACAAAAAACTCTTAGCTTAAAATTTGTTGCAAAATGGGCAGGCTTTTCATCTCACCAAAATCAGTTACATGCAAAGCAATGTATTGTTGAAACGCAATCAGCAAGTCTTTACGCATCCTTCTATCAATCTGTATTGTATCAAGATCATTATAAAAATGCAGTGCCAATAACTGCGAGGCAATCATGGCGGCCTTACCATCAAGATAATAAGAATGATTGGGCCGCTCTGCAGTAAAACTTCCTTCAAATAAATCGCAAACAGGTGTTTCTGCCGAAAACGATCCCTGTATTCTAAAGCCTAACTCGCTACCCAAGTGAAGTGAAAAATATAATGGAAGATTAGCTGTTAAAGTAGCACTGCCTTTATCTAATTGCTTTAAAGTATCCTCTGCCAGGTAAAATAATTCGGTGTTAGCCTCCGGCTGCTTTAGGCTATGCAGCAGCATTTCTATCACATACATGGCCACCGTGTTTTTTACCACATCAAACAGCACCTCCTCATACAAATAACTCCATTCGTATTCTTTTATAAAATTTAAATTTTTTAGCTGGTTGTGATAAACTACCATATCAAGCATGGCAGATGGCTGAAAAAATATGGACTTACCCGAAGATTTTTTGGAAGCTTGCCTCACTCCTTTTACCAGGTACGATTGAATACCAAAAAGCTCTGTATACACAGAAACTATCACACTGGTTTCGCCATACTTCACCGTTCGCAATACGATCCCTTTTGTTTTGTGGGTCATCAGTTCTATCTGCTTAAAAATGGAAGATAGCAATTACCACCCGGCCTTGTCTAAAATTACAATTTGCAGAGTCGAAGGCGAATGTTGATTGAATGATCAGTCACTTATCAAAAAAAGCATTCACATTTATTTTAAAAATTATCATCAACCTTATTGATTTATAGCTGTTAATACTGTTGCCTCAGCACTATTTTGTTTAAAATCTTTATTTTAAAACTGAATAATATGCTGATAATAAAATAATAAATTTTACTACAACTGTATATGAAACACAACGGCGTGGTATTAAATCTACCAGAGAAAAAAATTTTTATCAAAGATTTTGACGACGAACTGGGCGAAGAGCATATTGGAACATCATACGACACACCTATGCGGCCTGGTGCTTTTGAACTGGAAGACGATGAAAAAATAAAAATCATCAGTCGGCACTTTAAAGAAATTATGCACACTCTGGGGCTGGACCTGACAGATGATAGTTTAAAAGGTACACCGGGCAGGGTTGCTAAAATGTATGTAAAGGAAATCTTCAAGGGCCTTGACCCAAAGAACAAGCCAGGCATTTCTTTATTCGAAAACAAATACCAGTACAATGAAATGCTGGTTGAAAAGAACATCACTTTTCACTCAAATTGCGAGCATCATTTTGTACCCATAATTGGCAAGGCGCATGTTGCCTATATATCGTCGGGCAAGGCGATAGGACTATCTAAAATAAACCGCATTGTGCAATACTTTGCCCAGCGCCCACAGGTGCAGGAACGTTTGACCATTCAAATTGCTAACGAGTTAAAATCAGTTTTAGAAACTGAAGATGTAGCAGTAATGCTTGATGCTACTCACATGTGTGTATCAAGCAGGGGAATTAAAGACCAAACCAGCAGCACGGTCACTTGGGAGTACGGAGGAGCATTTGCTGACGCAGATAAAAGAAATGAATTTCTGAAATACGTTCAAACCAATTCTTAAATAAAAAACATATAAACCCCAAACGGCGCAGTTACTGGAAAGTATCCTATAATTGTCGCCTTTATTTCTTTTACACCATACCCCATAAAAAGATGTATAAATAGTTATGCAATTACTTGCTCCGATGAAAAGTCTTTTACATTACCTGTCCTTTTTAGAACTCCCCAACTTTGCAACTCGCCTTTTATGGCTCTTCTATAGGAGCGGAATAGTACAACATACATGAGCCATCTGTAAGCAAAACGTTGTGGAATAAGCCATAGCAATTTGTATATCTTCTCTTTTTCAAAAGTGAAAGCCATTAATGCAATGGCCGTATCTACCAACATAAATAATAGGTAATACCGGCCAATATTTGCTGCATTTCCAGTAAACAACCCTACAATCATTAACACATCGGCCAACGGCGAAAAAACCGGAATGATAAATTGGAACAACAATATGTTTGGAAGGGCTATCCAACCAAGCGTTTTGTACCGGTTGCTAAATAGTGCGTCGCGATGTTTCCAAAAAGTTTGCATCACTCCAAAGCTCCACCTAAACCTTTGTTTCAGAAACTGCTTAACGGTTTCAGGTGCTTCTGTAAGCGCAATAGCATCGTTTTCATTTTCAACGCGGTATCCGGCTTTCAATATCCTTATAGTCAGGTCGCAATCTTCTGCTAATGTATCGGTGGTAAAGCCACCTGCCGCTTCTATCGCATCTTTCCTAAAAGCTCCAATAGCGCCTGGTACAACAGTGATTGCATTAATGTAAGCAAAAGCTTTTCTATCAAAGTTCTGACTGGTTATGTATTCAATGCTTTGCCAGCGGGTGATCATATTTACTTCGTTACCCACTTTTACGTTGCCGGCAACGGCTCCAACCTGTTGTTGTTTATCTTGTTTTGCTGTAAGAAAATGGCGCATCAACAGGCTAACTGCATTCGATTTTAATTTTGTATCGGCATCTATACAAACCACATACGAAGCCATAGTTTGTGAAATTCCAAAATTTAAGGCCGAGGCCTTGCCACCATTTGTTTTGGTTAATACAGTTACTTTGGAATGTTGTGCAAAAGCCTCGCTTACCCGTTTATAAGTATTGTCTGTACTTCCATCATCAATAAAATAAATATTGAAGTTTTCGTAATCGCATTTAAGCAAATTTTCAAGTGAGTTAACTGCATTAATTTCTTCGTTGTAGGCAGGCACTATAATGCTTACCAACGGTTTTTCAGTTATTGCACTAAAGACATATCTCTTTTCTTTTGCCTGTTGTTTTAAGGCAAGCGTTGCCATAAATAATAAGCGGCAAATACCCAGTACCAGAAACACTATGAACATCGAAAAAAGGATGTGACCCAGGTAATAAAAGCTTTCCAGAATAAACAGGTACATCTGAACATTGCGGTAACCTGCACCCTTTGGCACCGGGGGCATCACCTGTTCGCGGTTTTTACCTAAAAGATTAGCAACGGTAGTAAACGCATATCCATGCTGGCGAAAATATTTAATGATGCGGGGCAATGCCTTAACAGTTTGGCTTCTATCGCCACCGGCATCGTGCAACAAAATAATATTACCGTTGGCCTGGTAACGGACAACCCGATTAAAGATTGAATCTGCGTTAATACCAGGTTGCCAATCCTCAGGATCGATGCTTTCGCCGATAGTTAAATAATTTCGTTTACGGCTTAACTGTACAGGTATAAGCTCCTCCATTTTTTCGGGCTCGCTATCCGCATTGTACGGTGCCCGAAACATGATGGTTGTGTGACCCGTTATACATTCTATCAACAATCGGGTAGCATCCATTTCTAGAAATGCACGATTGTGGCTAACCTCTGCCATATTGGGATGAGAGAATGTATGGTTGCCTATTTCATGCCCTTCAGAATAAATTCGTTTTACAAGAGGAATGTTGGTCTCCGCTTCAATTCCTACAACAAAAAACGAAGCCGGAACATGGTATTTGGCCAGGGTATCTAAAATCTGCCGGGTATAAGTTGGGTCGGGTCCATCATCAAAGGTTAATACCATTTGCTTACCCACTGGTTTGCCCCATCTCTTTACTACAAACATAGAAGGCAGTGTATCGTAATGCTCTTCACTTATAAGCATATCAGCAGTATCTATCTCAGGAGTTATATGGCCACTTTGTGGCTCAGACACTACATCCAACACTTCACCTTCGCCAATATAATCCACATCGTTGCTGCTTTCAACCTTATTAAAATGGGCAAAGTTAAAAGTTGCCAATGCAGGCTTACTCATATCCTTATCGTAAAAATCCCAGATACGGCTGTCCTCGCTACCCAACCTCCATAAAGCAGTTCCTGCTAAACCATATTCGGTAGCAAAGCGAAGGGTATTAAAGTTAGTACCAGCATCCGTAAAATGTACAGTGTGCATGCGGTCAAAATCGTCGTAGTAGTCGTAATAAAGATTGTAGGTATTGTTGTCAAACTCTACCACAGCATCGCTTTCTCTTGCTGTGCTTAAAGCCTCCTGGTAGGTTACAGTTGTTGCCACACCATCGGCACGCCAATCATAACCATAACCTGCCATGGCAAGTATAATCTTTTTAGTATCAACATGTTTTGCCATTTCATCCACTGCTGCTTCCATCCAGCGTTGGCTGCTTATGGTGCCGGGCTGACCATCTGCGGAATGCTCATCGTATGCCATCAAAAACAGGTAGTCGTTATACTCACTTAAGGCTTCGTAATTATAATCTTCGTTAAATGGAATAACATCCTGCGTTACCAATAAATTATTTGCATGTAAACGCTGGTATACCTCTTTTTGAAAATTAACCAACACTTCATTCTTCGTTTCTACCAGTTCTTCAAAATCTATGTTTATTCCCTGAAAGTTGTTTTGTTGCAATAAACGAATAAGGTCATTGATCAGTCTTTCCTTTTTTGCAGGGTCGTTAATGATCCTGTGCACAACATCGCCACGCCACTTTTCGTGAATGTTGTTGGTGAGCATAGGAATAATTTTTACACCGGAGGCTTTGATGATATCAAATGCACGTTTATCAATATTGGTTTTGATAGTGTCGGCATTTTCATCAAGGAAAAACCATTCGGGAATTACCAGGTTAAGTTTACTGATGCTTTTTTTTAAAGAGAAAAACGATTGAGGATCCCAGGCTACATAAAATGCTGCCCGAATGCCGGCTGGAGATTGCCACGATTTAAGTGATGCTGATACCGGAATAGCCTTGGCTTCTCCGCACCCCTTACCTCTTGCCCATTTGGTATAGATGAAATTTTTGAACCCCTTGTCTTCCAACGGAAGCCTGGATGTTTTTTCAATAAAATTCTTCCTTTGCTGTATCGCCTTTTTTGCTATTCCTTCTATAGGTAGCTTAGGTACGTACTCCGTTTTTAAAGCAATAAAAATTATGACCGCCGATAACACCAGACAAAAGGTGATAAAACGGCTGCCCCATTTAAATCTTTTCCACCTGCCTTGATTTGATGTTTGAAAAACCTGGGTTAAAGGGTTGTGCGACATAACAATACACTGCGATCTGTTAAGAGCGGGGGGGCAAATTACAAAATAAAGGCTGCTTTATTAGAGCAGCCTTATATCAAAAATGTTATTATTCAATTATTCAAATGTGCTGTAGAAGTAAGGAGTCTTAGCCTCAAACTCGGCACTACAGGTATCCACCATTTTATATACCCTCGTAATTCCAAGCAGCTTCCTTTTGTCGTACACCTGTTGTTCAGTACAGTTCCTTAAAATTTTAGATATCTGTTCATCACCAAAACCATTCTTCTTAGCTTCTTTTAAAAGCCCTTCGGGCAGGCTTTCAAGGGTGTAGTTCAGCAACTCCTTTTCAATGTCGCAAATCTTTTGAATCTGAAATAAAAACCAACGGTCAATACCGGTTGCCTGGGCAACCGTCTTAACAGTTACACCCGCCATTAGCGCATCTTTTATTCTAAATATCCTATCCCACTTGGGCACTTTTATATACTCAACCAACTCGTCGGTTTTCATAAGGCTCTTACCATAATAACCCAAACCAACTGCGTCATTTTCCAAACTCTGACAAGCTTTTTGCAAAGCTTCGGTAAAGCTGCGGCCAATTGACATTACCTCTCCTACACTCTTCATTTGCAGTCCCAGTGTATCGTTGGCGCCTTTAAATTTATCAAAGTTCCAGCGGGGCATTTTTACAATTACATAATCCAGGGCAGGCTCAAAATAAGCTGAGGTTGTTTGCGTTATCTGGTTCTTCAATTCATCAAGGTTATAACCAATGGATAGCTTGGCTGCCACTTTTGCAATAGGATAACCGGTTGCCTTACTTGCCAGTGCCGAGGAGCGGCTCACCCTTGGATTGATCTCTACGGCAATCAATTCTTCCGTATCAGGATTCAAGGCAAACTGCACATTACATCCACCCGAAAAATTTCCCAGGCTGCGCATCATTAAAATGCCCTTGTTCCGCATATCCTGAAAAGCCGTATCGCTAAGGGTCATGGCTGGTGCAACAGTAATGCTGTCACCCGTATGAACACCCATTGGGTCAACATTCTCAACCGTACAAATTATTACTACATTATCGTTTTGATCGCGCAGTAATTCCAATTCATATTCTCTCCAGCCCAACACCGCTTTTTCTACCAGCACTTCATGCATCGGCGAAGCCTTTAAACCTTTTTCAAGCGCTTCATCCAATTCTTCTTTAAAATACACAATCCCACCACCAGTACCGCCCAGTGTAAAAGAAGGCCGAATAACCAATGGAAACCCAATCTGTTGAGCAAACTCCTTTCCTTCCAAAATACTGTTGGCTACGCGGCTGGGGGAAACAGCTATTCCTATTTTAACCATCAACTGCCTGAATTTTTCCCTGTCTTCCGCAGTATCAATGGCAGCTATATCAACACCAATTAAACGGCAATTATATTTTGTCCAAATGCCCAATTCATCCGCTTCCTTACAAAGGTTCAAAGCAGTCTGTCCACCCATTGTTGGCAGCACGGCATCTATTTGGTTCTCCTCCAAAATTTGCTCAATACTTTCCACCGTCAATGGCAACAAATACACTTTGTCGGCCATCATCGGGTCAGTCATAATTGTTGCGGGATTACTGTTGATCAGTATTACTTTAATGCCCTCTTCGCGTAAGCTTCGGGCCGCCTGCGAACCAGCATAATCAAACTCGCAAGCCTGGCCAATAATTATGGGACCAGAACCAATAATCAACACGGAATGGATGGAGGTATCTCTTGGCATAAATAAAAATTCAAATTTCGCAAATGTAAG
>JANPPB010000583.1:0-5699 GCA_031428295.1 Segetibacter sp.
CGAACTTGAATTGCGTACACAGGTTCCAGCAGTTGCGGATCAGCCATTTGAAAAGCGGTTGTCAATAACGCCGCCTACAATGCAATTGTAGTACACAAATTTTCCTCCCCATGGCAGGTCTATTTCTTCTTTATTACGCACCTGCAAATTTTCAGGCTCGGGCATGCCCTCGTATCATGGCTCGATGCGTATGGCAACTTCACCAAAATGGCCCGCGCCACCAAACAATATGTACAAATTAGCAAAAAATATTTTGCGGAATCGATCGCTTGTCTTTAAACATAAGTTGGATTGGGAGTATTATTATGAAAAGAAATTAGATGGCTATTTATCGCCCAATATTAAATCCAGCGAAGGGTTGATGTTCCCGGGAGGTCACGATGACCTCAGTTACAACTGCTCTTCCCGGGCCTTTTCTGCACCATTTAATGAACATGTCAACCTGTTCTTGAGAGCCGGAAATCATGGCTTCCACATCACCTTCATTAGTATTTTTTATCCAACCGGTAATGCCGTTTTCCTTAGCAATATCCTTTGCCGTGGCTCTAAAGAAAACGCCTTGTACTTTTCCTTTTATAAGTAGATGGACCGTAGGCATGAGTTATGGAAATGTGGATAGGAATACTGAGATAACATTCAAATTTTACGCTGGTGCCGGCTAGTGGTTCAATGTCGTTTGGTTGAGTTGTCTTGTTCAGAACTTGACTATCATGTCTTGTATCTCCAGGGGATGCTGAGATCCTGAAATCTATTCAGGACAGCATGACGGCTTGGTTTTTACCAATTCCAGATAGCCTATTTGGTCTCACCAAGTTCTTTTATCAATTCCCATTCTTCATCAGTAATTCGCGAAACAGATAGCCTGCCTAAGCGAACCAACTCAATTCCAGCTAATCGATTGTCTGCTTTAATAATTGAGAGTGGCACAGGTTTCTTTAATTTTTTCACAGGCTTAAAATCAACCGCCACCCAGTTGGGATCAGGCGTTGTAGGGTCCTGGTAAGCTTCTTTAGCTACCTTAACAATACCCACAATTTCAAGGCCCTCATTGCTGTGGTAAAAAAATACTTCCTCACCCTTTTTCATTGCCTGCAAATTGTTGCGGGCACCGTAATTCCTCACCCCATCCCAAAAGGTAACCTTATCAGCTATTAGCTGGTCAAAACTATATTTAAAAGGTTCTGATTTTATAAGCCAGTGAGCCATGGTATTCAAATTAAAAAGTAAAAAGTAAAAAGTAAAAAGGATAAAGCCGTAATACATTAGAAAAGAGTATCAAGAAGGTCAGTTTTTAGCAACCTCCATTTCACATTCACCATGCATTATTCATAATACAATAATCTCTATTTCCTACTCACTTTTAATTTTTTTTTATTCACTATTCATTATTCTTTATTCATTATCTAACGGCTTATGGCTTACAGCTTACGGCTAAAAGCTCATGGCTCCAGGCTATCCCACTCCCCTACCATCCATTTGCCAGTACATCAGCAATATGCAACGTCTTAATATTATATCCTTTGTTTTTAATGTAGCCATCCAAATGCATCAGACAACTCATATCGGTGCTAATTAAATATTTAGCGCCTGTAGCAAGAGCGTGGGTTATTTTCTGATCGGCCATTGCAATGCTGATGGGCTCAAACTTTACGGCAAAAGTTCCACCAAATCCACAACAGGTTTCTACATCTTCCATCTCAACAATTTCAAGTCCCTGCACGTTGCTCAAAAGTTCCCTGGGCTCCTGCTTTATTTTACATTCGCGCAGTCCGGCACAGCTATCATGATAAGTTGCCAGGCCCTCAAGCCTTGCTCCAACATTATTAATGCCCAACACTTTTATCATAAACTCCGAAAACTCAAATGCACGGTCACCCAGTTTAAGTACGTCGTTATGAACACTGGAATTATCAAAAAGTTTTGGATAATAATTACGAACAAAGCCAATACAACTTGCGCTGGGAGAAACTACATAATCTGCACCTTCAAAATCCTGTAAAAACTTGGTACAAACTGCCTTCGATTCCTCCCAATAACCGGCGTTAAAAGCTGGCTGCCCGCAACAGGTTTGGTTCTTATTGTATGAAACTTTACAACCCGCCTTACGTAAAACCTTTACCATATTGAAAGCCGTTTCCGGGTACAGTTGGTCAATAAAACATGGAATAAAAATCTGGACATTCATAGAGGGTCTTTATGCGCTTAATCTTTCAAAAAAACGAATGAATGTTCTTTTGAAAGAACGTAAATATCTAACATCTTTTGTTTTATAAGCCATTAAAATAAAACACCCCGCTAATAAACTAGTGAGGTGTTTCAAAATATAACTTTTACTAAATCTTAAACAGGTCGTAACCCTCTATTTAAAATAGATTTTATAGTTTCTACATGTTCTTCAGTAAGACCTATATAAGAACTCGTTAGTATAAAATTATCTTTTAAATAATTTGGGAGTTCATTTAAAGACTTGTCATCATCAATAATGACAAAATTATCATCAACATTATTAAAATTAAACCAATTGACAATTTCCTCTTTCCTGCTAATATTATTTAAGTTTTGAGGAAGTGATTTAATTTTTTCAATGTTAATACCTCTATTCTTAAAAATGCTTTTCCATTCTTCAATACTATACTTAGACTTATGTGACGTTGTAAGCATAACTATGTCCCCCTCAGAAAGTAAACTCTGAAGTACACGTGTTGCACTACTACTAAAGGCAGGAAAACCATCATTCAAAAATTCTGGAGTTTTCCAACTTTTTGCGGGAACCATAACACCATCGATGTCTAAAAAGAATATCATAATTCCCAAATTTAGAATTTCATTTCAGCAATTCAATGATTTTCGCTAATAGGATATTGTTATATATAGCATCTTGCTGATTGAGCATATTGATTTTTGCTTCGGTGTCCCAATTTTCATCTTCAAAAATGACTGATTTCCATTGGATTTCGGTTGTTGCAGAGGTTACGTTTCCTTGAATTCTCTCAAGTGAGAAGTTTGCCAAAAGGGAGGCAATGTATCGGTGATGTCCATCACAAATCAAGTTGTTTTCAACTTTTATTTCTGAAAACTTAATACCAGCTGAGATTTTTCTAAAAATCCTATCTATGACTGGAAGACATAATTTTGCATGAGTTGATGCTAACTCTATAGTGTTATTGCTAATAAATTCAACAACGATTTCTCTTGTAATTTTTTCCAATAGAATTCTTTTTTAAACTGAGCAAATTACAATCGTAAATTGAATAAACATCTTACAATAAGAAGTGCCACAAGGCTTGCAGAGAGGATAAAATCGGCTATTAAAGAACTATCGACTAATATAGAGTATGGTCGACTCTATTTGGATGTTAGTTGTTGGCTGAAAACAAATCCATTATTTCACCTCCCGTTGAAGGGCAATCATTTTAATGGCGGTTACTGCGGCTTCTTCCCCTTTATGACCATGAAGGCCCCCTATTCTTTCCTGTGCCTGCTGTTCGTTATCTACGGTTAGCACTCCAAAAATTGTGGGTACTTTCAACGTAACATTCAGGTGCATAACACCATCGGTGATGCCTTTACAAACGTAATCGAAATGAGGGGTATCCCCTTTAATAACTGCCCCGAGTGCAACATAGGCATCAGCATGTTTTTTGCTTTTAGCCTCGTGCATTTTTATAGCAAAAGGTATCTCAAAAGCACCGGGAACAACCAGCGTCTTACTCTTTACACCATTCTCTTCCAAAACACGTTTGCAACCATTTTCCAACTCATCAACAATATGAGCGTTCCATTCAGTTTTTACAATAACTACAAAGGCATCCTTTATTACAGGGATGCCTTTGTTTAATGTTGTGTTTCCTTTTGTGGCCATATATTATTTTACACTGAACTCGTTCTTTTCAAGGCTCAGGCGATAAATAAATTTATCAATTGAAAACCCTTTTTCAGTACGGGGATATTTTTGCCTGATCTCTTTGTATACTTCGATGGCCTCGCTGTTTTTACCAAGGCTTTCTAAAAGATAACCGGCCCTGAATAAAAATTCAGAAGCATTAAACTCATCTTCAGGAAAAGCATGTCCTGCTTTTTTGTAATGATCAACTGCTTCATCGTTCTTTTTCAGCTCGCTATAAGCATCGCCCAAACGTCCATAAGCTATCATTTGAATTTGCTTTGAATCTGTACTGAAGTCTTTAAGGTATTTAATAGCGTTGTTGAAATCGCCATTTCTTAAAAAGATATTACCAGCATAGAAATTTGCCAGTTCGCCAGATTTTGAACCACCATAATTCTTAATGATGTAAAGAAAACCCTTGTTGGTACCATCACCATTGAGTGCAAGGTTTAAACTGTCGTTTTTAAAATATTCTTCTGCTTTAAACATTGCCTCGGCAGCTTTTTGCTCGCCAGGCTCTTGAATGTATTTATTATAAGCAAACCAGCCACCTACCAATAAAATAATTGCAGCAGAAATACCTATAATAGGCTTCTTGTATTTTTCGAACATGCCTTTTGCTTTTTCTATGGGGTCCTGTTCAACCACAATTTCCTTCTCAATCTTTTCAGCCATTTGTGTGTTTTGTATTTGTTTTTAAAAAATGTAAGGGTTCTCTCAATCTAATTTTAATCAGTAATAAATGGATAATTCTGGTCTACATAAACATCTTTATACAATTCGTCATCATCAGGCCAGGGACTTTCTTCTGCAAACTTTACGCTCTCTTCCACCACATCATTTATACGCTTGTCTATAGCATCCAATTCTTCCCGTGTAGCAAATTTGTATTCCAGTATATTTTTAGTCACCAGGGTTATCGGGTCTTTTACTTTGTACTCATCCAGTTCTTCCTTTCTGCGGTATTTTTGCGGATCACTGATTGAGTGGCCTTTGTAACGATATGTTTTCATCTCCAGTAAAGTAGGACCGCCTTTTTCTCTTGCACGGGTTACTGCACGGGCAACCGCTTCGTGAACAGCTTCCGGGTTCATACCATCCACTTTATCACCGGGCATTTCATATGCATCAGCCAATTTGTATATGTCAACTACATTACTGGTTCTTTCTACGGAAGTACCCATTGCGTAATTGTTGTTCTCGCAAATAAATACTACAGGCAATTTCCAGGTCATGGCAATATTAAAGGTTTCGTGCAGGATACCCTGGCGGGCAGCGCCATCACCAAAATAACAAAGCACCACATTGTCGGTACCCTTGTATTGCTCGGCAAAGGCCAGGCCTGCACCGGTACCAATTTGAGCACCCACAATACCATGGCCGCCATAAAATTTCTCCTTCACACCAAAAAAGTGCATACTACCACCTTTACCCTTACTGCAACCGGTTGCTTTACCATACAATTCGGCCATACAGGCATTTGCAGTTATACCTTTTGCAAGAGCCAAAGCATGGTCGCGATAGGCGGTAATGTAAGGATCATCAGGACGGGTAGCGGTCATACAACCGGCAGCAAGTGCTTCCTGCCCAATGTAAGCATGAAAAAAACCCCTGATTTTTCCAGCCATTTTATACTTCTCTTCCGCTTTAAGCTCAAACTGGCGAATAAGTTGCATAAGCTCGTACCAGTACAGATATGTTTCTTTAGAGAATTTTGTAGGCACAGTCTCGAATTTTTTGAGCCGCAAATATAAGTGATTAGGTGTGGAAAAAAAACCCTGAAATGAGGTTAAAGAACAAGGCACATGTAGAT
>JANPPB010000584.1:0-4413 GCA_031428295.1 Segetibacter sp.
AATAAAATGTTAGTTGCAACGGATGGTATATTAAAATTGGATCAGCGTCCGCCAAAGCCACATAAGAATATGCCCATAGATGTTTTCTTCTCATCACTGGCTGAAATACACCAGAAGCATGCTATTGGCGTTGTGCTTTCGGGTACCGGCACAGATGGAACACTGGGTTTAAAAGCTATTAAAGACCATGGCGGGCTTACGTTTGCCCAGGAGTTGGAATCTGCTACCTACGATGGGATGCCCTTAAGTGCTATTTCATCAAACATGGTCGACTTTATATTGTCACCCGATAAAATGCCTGCAAAATTACTTGAGCTGGGGCGCACCATTAATTATGCAACAAATGAAGCCGAAAGTAAGGATACGGAAAAGGAAAACATTTTTAAGCAAATAATATTGCTGTTGCGGCAGCAACGAGGGGTTGATTTTACTTATTATAAGCAAACCACCATTCGTCGTCGCATACTAAGGCGGATGGTGATGCATAAAATTGAAGACATTAAGGATTACTTAAAGTTGTTAAAAGAAAATAAACCGGAGCAGGATAACCTTTTCCAGGACCTGCTGATCCCTGTCACCGCATTTTTTCGTGATACACAAACTTTTGACAACTTATGTGAAAATATTTTTCCTACCCTGGTTAAAAACAAGTCATTTACCAATCCTATTCGCATTTGGATCGCGGGTTGCTCAACCGGCCAGGAGGCATATTCGATGGCCATGTGCCTTTGTGAGTCTTTGTGCGAAAACTTAAAAACCGTAAGAATTCAATTATTTGCTACTGATATATCTGAAAAAGCCATAGCCAAAGCCAGGGGTGGTAATTATCTGAAAAGTGAAATGGAAGGTGTTTCAGAAACGAGAATTACAGAGTTCTTTGATAAGTTGGATGGCAGCTATCAGTTAAAAAAAACCATTAGGGATATGTGTGTGTTTGCACCGCACAATTTATTAAAGGATGCGCCATTTGCACGAATGGATTTTATAAGTTGCCGCAATGTGCTTATTTATATGGAGCCTTACCTGCAAAAGAAAGCCATCTCTACCTTTCACTATGCCCTAAACGATAAGGGTTATTTACTATTGGGCAAGTCTGAAACCACAGGAAGTGCATCTGAATTGTTTACTGCGGTAAACAAGCACGATAAACTATACGTGAGAAAAAATGCACCCACAAGTTCAATGTCGTTTTTACCGGATAGAATAGGCAGAACAATTGCTCAGACAGAAAAAAACCTGCGAACGAAGGAAACTAAAAAAGAAGATTTTCAAAAAAACGCCGACGATCTTTTGTTGTCGAAATACAGCCCTGCAGGTGTAGTGGTAAACGATCTGTTTGATATTGTGCAATTTCGTGGTTCAACCGGAGCCTATCTTGAGCCTTCGCCGGGCAAGCCAACATTTAAAGTGGTTGAAATGGCCCGCAAAGGACTAACCTTTGAATTACGTAACCTGCTGCACAAAGCCAAAACAAGTAGCCAGCCCGAGACTAAAGATAACATACCGGTAGATGATGGAAAACGTTGGGTTACCATTGAGGTCATCCCATTAATCAATACCATAGAACCCCATTACCTGATACTTTTTAAAGACACTGTAAACACTAATGTTGAAAAGACTGAATTAAAAAACACATCATCAGCCGACAATGTTAGTGATGAACATCTTAGAATAGAACAGTTAGAAAAAGATCTTGCACAAGCCCATGAAGATATGCGCAGCATTACCGAAGACCAGGAAGCCGCTAATGAAGAACTGCAAAGCGCCAATGAAGAATTGCTAAGCGGCAACGAGGAATTGCAAAGCGTAAACGAAGAGTTGGAGACTACAAAGGAGGAAATACAAAGCACCATTGAGGAACTTATAATTGTTAACCAGGAGTTATACGAACGCAACGATCAGTTAAATCAGGCACGGCAATATTCAGAGTCTATAGTAACCACCATTCATGAGCCATTACTGGTGCTGGACAAAAACCTTAGGGTAAAAAGCGCAAACAGGGCATTTTACAAACATTTTCAGCTAACCGAACAAGAAACTGAGGGTGAGTTATTGTATGAATTAGGAAATGCACAGTGGAATATATCGGCACTACGCAAAAAACTTGAAAACGAAAAAAAATTCGAAGACCTTGAGATAACCCATCATTTTAAAGGATTAGGTGAGCGAACCTTATTGCTTAATGCAAATCAAATGTTGAAAGAAAACAGCAGCATTCAATTGATTTTATTGGTAATTGAAGACATTACTGAAAAGAGAAAAGTAGAAATTTCGCAAAAGGAATTCAATGAAAAACTTGAAACACTTGTAGAAGAAAGAACAAAGTCGCTTAAAATTGCGAACACCCAATTGGAGCATTCAAATAAAAATCTGGAGCAGTTTGCCTATATCGCATCTCACGATCTGCAGGAGCCCTTGCGAAAAATTCAAACATTTTCTTCAATGCTGATCGATCGTTTTGACAACGATATTCCGGCTGAAGGGAAAATTTTAATCAAAAAAATAAATAAGTCATCTGAAAGAATGTCGCTCCTGATAAAAGATGTGCTTAATTTTTCGAAAATGACGCTGTCGGAAAATGCGTTTTCTAAAACTGATTTAACCGAAATATTGCAGAATGTTTTAAGCGATTTTGATTTGCTTATTCTTCAAAAGAATGCAATTATTCATACAGAGGAGTTGCCTGAAATTGAAGCTGTCCCATTATTAATGAACCAGCTTTTTAATAATCTGATAAGTAACTCACTAAAATTTTCAGGAACCGATACCCAACTTGTTGTAACTATATCGAACAGGATGCTATCCAATGAGGAAGTTGAAAAAAAGCAGCATTTAAATCAGGCACTTTCATATTGCCAACTCACTTTTAAAGACAATGGAGTTGGTTTTGACCAACAGTTTGCCAGGCAAATATTCTTAATTTTTCAGCGCTTATCCAACAGGCAGCAATATATGGGTACAGGTATTGGCTTAGCACTGTGCCGCACTATAGTGGAGAAACACAATGGCGAAATTTATGCGGAAGGAAAAGAAAATGAAGGGGCTGTTTTTTATGTTATTCTTCCAGTAAAACAACCGGTGCCTGATGAGGTTAAAGTCGTTTCTTTTTAGTGACTTCAATAGTGCTGGAATAAATTTTTGGAATGATGTATCTGTCGGGTACAAATTGCCGGGCAAGTTCTTAATATTTGCCTCTGCTTATATAACAGCATGTATGTTTAGCCTATTTTTTATTTGATATTAATAGGTATGGGTCGTCAATAACAGGTGTTCGTTGTTTCAATTGCTCAGATTGTTCTGCCACTTGCTTAAGGACTGAAATATTTACTTGTTTACAGGTCCAATATGTTTCAATGCCTCTTTTCTGCTTAACATAGACAATGTATGCCTGTGTACAAATTCTGAAACCCACTCTTTGTCGGTTTTCGCATATTCTCTCAACACCCAACCAATAGCCTTCTTCACAAAAAACTCCTTTGATGGGGCAAGGTGTACAATGTAGTTGGCCAGTAAATTAAGATCGGTAGTGCTTTTGTAATTTTTTTGAAACAACAGGCTGCTCCGCTGCAGCCAAATATTGTCACACGTATTCCATCGGTTTGTTGTGCTTTTAATTGCCTGCGGAAACAGCTTAAAATAGGGCCCTGTGCATTCACTCGATAAAGAGTCAACTGTATCCCACCAGCTTTTTGTAACCAGGCAAAATTCTATAAGCTCAATTATATCTTCCTTCCATAAGGGTTGGTGATAGTTTATTAACTCAATAGCAAAATACTGGCACTCCCTTTCTTCAAGACTCCATAATTCTGTAACTATGTCATGCAAGTCTTTTGCCGACTGCAGGCCCATACGCTTCATGTATTCTTTGGTAAGCCTTCGCCGTTCAGGAGTTTTGATTCCAAAAAATTTAAACTGATTTTTCATATATGCTTTAGCCCCGGCGGCATTAATGGCATTTGTCTGCAAAGCGTATTGGTCGTATACTGGTTTAATATAAGAATGCATGTTAACTGGATGTGTGAAACAATTATGAAAGGGTTCCTCTAAAAAACAAAAGCGAAACTTATTAGGTTTCGCTCTTAGAATTTTTAATTCTATTTTTTTTAAAATCCTGCTTTTTTACGTATGATGTTTAAAGCAGCACCAGCTACAAACCATTCAATTTGTTGCTGGTTGTAAGTATGATTTACAGTAATCCGCTCTGTTGTACCATTTGAATGAAGCAAGGCAACTGTCAACGACTGATCGGGAGCAAAAGAAGTTAACCCTTCGATGTTAATGATATCATCTTCCTGGATTTTATCGTAGTCTTCTTTATTGGAAAAAGTTAATGCAAGCATACCTTGCTTTTTTAGATTGGTTTCATGTATGCGGGCAAAAGATTTTACAAGGATAGCACGAACGCCCAAAAAC
>JANPPB010000585.1:0-1554 GCA_031428295.1 Segetibacter sp.
CCACGTGAGCTATTAATGTTTATAACACTCGCCGCTCCTTTATAATAAATGTTTGCCCCACCACTAGCCGATGCATTCAATTCTTTATTAGCAGTAATTCTTATAGAAGAAGCGCCGGAGGCAGCAGCTTTACATGAGTTAATTGCCATGTCGTACGAGCTAACTTTGGTAGCACCACTTGCATCGATAGAGGCGTTATCTGCTGAGCCTGATAAGCTTGCTACAGATGCACCGCTAATGTCAAGATCCAATTGTTTTACATTAACTGAAGCCTTTATTTCACTGGCACCTGAAACTTCAATTTTTAAAGCATCAGCAGTTATTGGTCCATTGGAAGTAACAAAGGAAGCTCCCGAAATAATTAAACCGGTCAGTGTTTTAAATGACACATAGGCTTTTAATTTTCTATTTGCCCAACCCATACCATTCCAAAGGCCTCCCTCAACCGAAATTTTTAGCACACCATTTTTTACCTCGGTTTTAATCTTGCTGTTATTTTTTTGTTCGCCGGCACTAATGGCTATACCATACTCGTTGCTTTGCGACAGGTAGAGCGATATTGATCCTGAAACCTCTATGGCAGAAAAGTCGGTAATAGTTCTTGGTTCAACGTTTTCATCATACACAACATCTTGCGCTTTTACGTTTAAATAACCAATAATTATAAGGGCTAACAGAACAAATATTTTTTTCATTTATGCAATTTGTTTTTTGGTAAAACGAGGGGCAACCATAAAAGTTACACCCTCATTATAAATTTTACTCTTTATTTTTGTAATCTACTTTTAGCTAAAAGTTACAAGTCCCGGGGTGCTTTCATATTGAAGGCTGAGAATATACCCGTTGAACCTGAACAGGGTAATTCCTGCGAAGGGAAGGTGAACATCCTGTTATTGTCCCCTCCTGCAACGCATTTTTTCCTCTGTTCCTAAATTTTTTAAAATACAAAAAATGAAAAAAATTTTTGGAACCGTCGCTGCATTTTTAGTCATTTTATCCGTTTCAGCCCAGTACTCCATTAAGGGCCGGGTAATCACTGAGCAAACCAATGAACCAGTGGAGGCTGCAACCATAAGTGTGTACCTCAATGAACTGTTGATTACAAATACTCTTACCAACAGCTTTGGCAAATTTGAAGTTCGCGTAAACAAAGCCGGCAATTATGTAATAACAGCAGAGCATATAAGCATGCAAAAGAATATGGCAGCCGTTGTTGTAGGCAGTCAGCCAGCCGAGGTAACGTTGAAACTACAGCAGGGTGCTTATTATTTAGAGCCCCTGGAAGTGAGGGCATTAAGAGCAGGTGCCAATGCCCCTTTTACAAAACAAAACATTGATAAGAAAACAATCGAAGGCCTGAACCTGGGCACCGACTTGCCCATCTTACTGGATCAAACTCCATCGGCAGTCGTTAGCTCCGATGCAGGCAATGGGGTGGGCTATACAGGTATTCGTATAAGGGGCAGCGATGCCAGCAGGATTAATGTAACCATGAATGGCATTCCGTACAATGATGCAGAAAGCCAGGGTTCTTATTTCGTTGACTTGCCTGAT
>JANPPB010000586.1:0-1610 GCA_031428295.1 Segetibacter sp.
TTGTTTTAATGTTATCCTCCCCCTCTTTTATTTTCATCCCCTTCTAATTACTCATTAATTAGCTTTCAACTAAAACGCTTTTGATCAAACTCGCTTACCGGTGAATCTAGCCCTCCAAAATTTGTTTTTGATTGCAGCCAACTACTTAAAAATCCATTCTTTACGTGGTATAATTTTTTATAGCTGGTATTATTATCAATCATCACAAGCCGCACTGGTTTGTAACCTTCAGCCATTATAAAATTTAACCATGTTAGAATTTGACGATAAGGAAAATAAAGTTGTTCAAATTAAAACGATAGAGATACCTCAGGCTTTGGAAAAGGTGCCAACGGATAAAATGCACAACCGGTACTTTTTTCTTGCCATGATTATTAGTTTTGGCCTTTTGTTATTCTTTAGCCTCTTTCAGTTTTTTACCGCGTTCCTGGGAGCAGTCATCATTTATATACTCTGCCGAAAATTAATGGATAAGCTGGTTAACAAACGTGGTTGGAAAAAGAACCTGGCGGCTACATTCATTATGTTTCTGTCTGTCATCATTATTATGTTGCCGGTAGGTATTGTTGTGTACCTGTTATACAACAAGGGCAAATACTACATAGCCCACCCGGAGTTATTGGTGTCTAGTTTAAAAAAGATGCAGGTACAAATTCAAAACAACTATGGCATTTCAGTATTAACCGACGAAAACATAGCTAAAATAAAAGCATTCGGCACCAACATGATTAAGAACCTGCTTAACGAAAGCCTTAACTTTTTTGGTACGTTCACCATGTTGTATTTCTTCCTGTATTTTATGTTGATGGGTATCAATCGCCTTGAAGCATCTATCGTTTTCTTTCTGCCTTTCAAGCGAAGTAAGATTGAGCTTTTTGGCCGCGAGCTGGTAGCGCTTACCTATAGCAATTCAATAGGAGTACCCGCCATTGCAATTGCCCAGGGCATCATTGGTTATATCGGTTATTTAATAGTTGGCTTGCCCGAGGCTGGCTTTTGGGCAGTCATTACCGGCTTTGCATCCATCATACCCCTTATTGGTACAGCTTTAATCTGGCTACCAATTACTGTTTATTTCTTTGCCATCAACCATACGTGGCAGGGAGGTTTCATATTTGTATGGGGGTTGTTGGTTTTAGGCATAACCGATAACGTGGTGCGTTTTGTACTGGCAAAAAAAATGGCCGACGTACATCCTATTATTACCGTATTGGGCGTCATCATGGGGCTTAAATTATTTGGTATCACAGGTTTGATTTTCGGGCCTGTATTAATTTCCTTCTTCATCATCCTGCTAAAAATCTATTTTATGGAATACCAGAATAAAGCTCCGGGAACTGAAAAGAAAAAGACCCATCCTATTCGATTTAATTTGCCATTTTTGGGCTACCAAAGCAAAAAGAAAAAAGGAGTATATGCAGCTAACAGAAGTAACCGGCAAGCAGGCAGCTAAAGATTTTATTAAGGTCAACGTTTTAATGAATGCTTCAAACCCCAAATACATAAGGCCCTTAGATAATGAAGTAAACGATGTTTTCGATCTCAATAAAAACAAACAGTTTAAATATGGTACTGCAAAAAGGTGGGTTTTAAAAAATGACCAGGGCGCA
>JANPPB010000587.1:0-1632 GCA_031428295.1 Segetibacter sp.
TAATGATGGTTCATTAGCCAGTAAGCGGTCTAAATGTCTTGCCTGAAAGTTATAGCCTTTAATATTTTTGATGGTATAGTCAACAGATTGCAGGTAAGCCAGGTTGCCTGCTTTAGTACCCAGCCCAACCAATAAGCCATCAAACTTTGTAAATGCCTGGTCGCGGTCACGGGGTATAGGCCTGTAAACTTTGGTTCCGTTTTCTTCAAAGGTGGCCCATCGCCATTGGTCTTCATGCCTGCCCCAGTCACTTAAAAACATATCGAACAACCGGGCTCGTACAAAAGAAAGTTGGTCAACCCGGTGGTCGTTTTCTTCCTTTATTTTTCTTAGCATCTTTTCCGTTCCATCTACATCTTCCGAATTACCAAAATTATCTGCATCGGCCTGGAAACCATCTGGTCTTTCTTCAAAGAGGTACAACTGGTCTTTAAAGTTGTTCCTGAATGTATCCAAAGCTGGCTGATCTGGCAGAAATACAATCCTGGGATTGGTATGGTAAACGCCGGCAACCCCGGCAAGCATGGGAATAATTAAGGCCGAATATGGATGTGCTATAGAAACCTGGTCGTTTGCCACGGCTTCTACAAAAGTTCCCTGAAATACTTCAGGTAACGCCTTTGTAAAGGTTTTATCAATGGATCGCATCACATATTCCCTGCCCTCCTTATCTTTTAAACGAAGGGTTTTTGTTTGGCGTCCGCCACCCTTTTTTACTGGTGTCAGGCCACCCATAAGCGTATCCAGGTAAACGGCTTTTACTTTTACAGGTGTTGACCATTCAGTGCGGTAATGTTTACCCCACAAAAAATTATGAAACCCGCTACGCTGATATTTTTTTCCGGCAATGATAATTGGATAAGGCTCTTGGGAAGTATGATCAACTACGGTTGTTTGTGCCGAAGTTATTGAGGTGGTAAAAGCCAATAGTGTAATTGCTATAAGAATGCTCCACTGCTTTTTTTGCAGATTATTTGTTTGTTTTACACAACCTGCATTCATGAAATAATATTTATTAGATTTTAGTTTCCTACTTCTACTATAAAAATTTTGCCTGCTTAACATACTAACAATATAAATAAAAATAAATCAGTTCATTTGCTTACAGTTTATGCAATAGTACCAAACAATAATTGTTGCAGGAATGCCCAAGTTTTATAACTTATTGGCTATTATTTAGATGGCATAATTTTTTAAAAACTCTCAAACAAAAAACTCAACATGAATAACATTTTCAGAGGTCTTATTGCCGGGTATGGCGCTAAAAAATTGGGTGGTGGTTGTTTTAGTACCATCTTAATATTTATTGTTATTTGGTATGCCCTGGGACAATGCAATAACTAAAAGGCTTTTACCATTAGTTTATTTTTTACCCGGCAAGCTTCTGTTTCCGGGTAAATCTGTTTTAAGTTCGTTTCCAATCTATAAGCTTCCCATTATAAAAATTTAAAACAAACTGCTTTCTAATCGGGTTACTTTTGAATATTCATCCGTTAGTTATGCCCAACCTTTTTAGTCCTAAAAATGAGTTGAACATGCTGAAGCTTCACAGCCAGCAGGGCGAAGAGGCATTTAAAACTTTCTATGACTATTATTCACCGGCTCTGTTTGGAGTAATCATTAAGATAACCG
>JANPPB010000588.1:0-2244 GCA_031428295.1 Segetibacter sp.
AATTATATGATGCCTTTTGCTATTGCCGGAATACTTTTCTTTTTTATGGTAATTGGACTTATCGCTTCTTTAATTGGTGCTGCAGCAGCCAAAAAAAAGCCACTGGATCCTTTTCAGTAACCTTTGTAATTATAAAGAATGGATGTATCAATAGTTGTTCCGTTATACAACGAAGAAGAGTCTCTGCCGGAATTGTGTGCCTGGATTGAAAGAGTTGTAACGGAAAATTTGCTTACTTACGAAGTTATTTTGGTTGATGATGGAAGTACCGATGAGAGCTGGACCAAAATAGAAGATCTCCACAATAACAACCCCAATATAAAAGGCATTCGCTTTAGAAGGAATTATGGTAAGTCTGCCGCACTAAACGAAGGATTTAAAGCTGCTCAGGGCGATGTAGTTATTACAATGGATGCTGACATGCAGGACTCCCCTGATGAAATACCGGGCCTACGCAACATGATCGTTAATGAAAAGTATGACCTGGTAAGTGGCTGGAAGAAAAAACGTTTCGACCCCATAACCAAAACCATCCCAACAAAATTTTTTAATAGCGTTACCAGTTGGTCGAGTGGAATACAACTGCACGATTTTAATTGCGGCTTAAAAGCCTATCGCAAAAAAGTTATCAAAAGTATAGAGGTGTATGGCGAAATGCACAGGTACATTCCTGTAATTGCAAAATGGGCTGGTTTTAGAAAAATTGGTGAAAAAGTTGTTGAACACAGGGCACGCAAATATGGTACTACCAAGTTTGGCTGGGAGCGGTTTATAAATGGATTTCTCGACCTGACCACTATAACTTTTGTAAGCAAATTTGGTAAAAGGCCCATGCACTTTTTTGGCTTGTATGGTACGCTTTGCTTTCTAATTGGTTTGGGCATGAGTATTTACCTCATTATTTCAAAATTTGTTTCGGCCGAATTTGGCCTGACCAATAAACCCGGATTTTACATTGCCCTTACAGCTATGATCATTGGTATGCAATTGTTTTTGGCAGGTTTTATAGCAGAACTGGTTTCCCGCAATTCTTCTGAAAGAAACTCTTATCTGATTGAAAAAAAGATCGGGATTGCATAACTTTAAATAAACATTTTGATATGGGTGCTACGATTATAAAAGTGGATACTAAAGATTTACGGCCAACAAAAAAGCAATTGGAGTTTCGGGATAAACTTTTAAACGGGCCAACAATGACAAAAAAGCAAGTTAAGGAATACGAAAAAAGTAATAAATGGATGGGCAAATGGAAAGTTTGATTTGCCTGGATGCTTCTGTCTTAATAGAATATTTTAGAAAGAAAAATAATGCTGAAACATTATTTGCAAAACTGGCTTTAAAATACACTGGCTTTCTTGTACCAGCAGTTGCCCACTTCAAAATTTATAATGGCAGCACTCCTCTCCAGAATCAATATTGGGATAACTTGTTTTCTGATTTCATTATTTTGACTTTTACGGTTTACATAAGCATTACCGCAATAAAAATACGAAGACAGCTAAAGGTGCTGCGAATTACAATTGAATTTAAATATCTGACAATTGCTGCATCCTCCCTTCACCATAACTTTTCTTTAGCAACAATTAATGAAAAGCACTTCCAAAACATAAAGGGTTTACATCTGGTAACTCCTTCATCTTTTCAGCTTTGAAAAAAGTTATCATAATAGGTCCCGCACATCCGCTTCGCGGAGGCTTAGCTTCGTTTAACGAACGCCTTGCACGAGAATACCAAAACCAGGGTAACGAGGTAGTGATCTATACATTTTCGCTGCAATACCCCGGCTTCCTCTTTCCCGGTAGTACGCAATACTCTTCAGAGCCTGCACCATCCGATTTAACCATAAGGGTATGCATCAATTCAGTAAACCCGCTTAATTGGGTGGCAACGGGCAATGAGTTAAAAACCTACAAACCTGATCTTATTGTTGTACGCTATTGGTTACCTTTTATGGGACCAGCCCTTGGCACCATCTTACGACGCGTAAAAAAGAATCGTCATACCAAAATTGTTTGCATTGCCGATAACATTATCCCCCACGAAAAACGCCCCGGCGACACCCCATTTACACGTTATTTTTTACAACCCGTAGATGCATTTGTTACCATGAGCGAGAAGGTAATGAAAGACCTCAGGCAGTTTACTAATAAGCCGGCAAAACAAGTGGTTCATCCCTTGTACGATAACTTTGGCAATGCTCTTTCAAAGACAGCAGCCAGAACACATTTACAGCTTCCAGCCAAT
>JANPPB010000589.1:0-1558 GCA_031428295.1 Segetibacter sp.
GGTGACAACACCTGCAACGGCGCTGCTGCGGCAAGACCAACAAGGGCAAAAACATAGAAGTGAAGTAAAGTTATGAGAGCAGCGCAAAGCAAGCTATATTGGCGGTATTGCTGCAATGAAGTAGATTTAAGTCGTGGCATGCAGGCGTTAGCGGTTATTGAATTGGCCGTATTTGTAAAGATTTAAATCCCCGGCAAGTGAAAAATATTAAAATAATAATTTTACTACTACTATGTTGTGGAGAAGAAAGAGCTTCAGCACAACGTCCGGATTTTTTAAAGAAAGACAGTATCAATTCATCGCTGGATGGAAATATAGAAGTTTTTTATTACGATAAATCTGCCTCTCAGAAAGCAGCGCCTTTAGTTGTGGAGTTACATTCATGGAGCAACAGTAGCCATTCACAAACAGATATTTTAGCACAACATGTTCGTGCAAAAAAGTGGAATTATATCTTGCCAAATTTTCGTGGAGTAAATAATACACCAAAAGCATGTTGCAGCCAGTTTGCCATTGCAGATATTGATGAGGCTATTGATTGGGCAATAAAAAATATGAATGTAGATGCTAAGCGGATTTATATTGTTGGTTATAGTGGTGGTGGCTATGCAACTTTTGCCATGTTTATGAAAAGCCGTCACAAAATTCATAGCTTTTCGTCATGGTGTGGCATTTCTGATTTAACTACCTGGTACTGGCAATCGGTCGAACGGAAAAACAGATATGGACCTGACATTATTAAGTGCACAGATGCGGGCGAAACATATAATGAACAAAAGGCAAAAGAACGTTCGCCTTTATATTGGAAAACACCTTTAACGCGGCGAAAAAAGTCTGTATTGCAAATTTATGCAGGTATACATGATGGTTATACTGGTTCGGTTCCCATTTCTCAATCAATTATTTTTTACAATAAACTATTAACTGATTTAAAAGAAAAAGATACTTCACGATATGTTTCTCAACCAGACCTGGAGACAATGCTAAAAACACAAACTTTCCCATCTCCAGATACTGTAAAAACAATTGGCAATCGGGTAATTCACTATCAAAAATTTTCAAAAAAATTCAGTTTGACAATTTTCGAAGGAGGACATGAAATATTGAGAAGTGTGGCTTTGGATTTAATTGACAATCTTAATTGACAATAAGAACAACGAACCGCTAACAGTGTGTTTGCAATATAGCGGCGGACGGAACGCAGTTGAACATTGGTTTTTCAGTTAAGCTCCCACGCACTGGTTGCAGGTGTTGTAACCTGCAACCAGTGCGTGGGAGTACTTAGCCTAAATAGTGAGCTATAAACTTGTAATCATCTTTTCCATTCTCGTAAAACGAAGCCGAAGAATATTTATAGTCTTCCGGAAACTGGCAAAGGTTCCAGGGGTATTTCACCGGGTTATTATGAATGTAATTCAGCTTTTCAATAAATACTGGTCTGCTCCATAATTCAATGGACAATGGGTTGCGCTCCCAAACCTGGTAATTTAGAAAACCTTTGAAGGTACACACTTGCCCACGCTACAGTTGCTGGTGACAACACCTGCAACGGCGCTGC
>JANPPB010000590.1:0-3385 GCA_031428295.1 Segetibacter sp.
GACACGAATTATTAATGACCGAAGAAAAAATATTAAATACACTTGACAATTGCAATGACGGATATTATTGTTCGTTTGTTGACCTTGGAAACGTATACTCATACCTCATTGACACAAGACTAAATGTTTTTCGTAGTGACAACGATGGTTGGGCAATTGCCATTGAAAGACTTGGATATAATCCCAGAGCTGAAGCAATAATTCTTGACATCAATTATTTCGGTAACTGCTTGACAAACTTGGAATTTTATAATAAACGACCTACAAGTTATTACAGCGTCCACCCTTCGTCGTGCAGGGGTCTCCTTTCTTAGCTTTTGAGTTTAGGCAAAGGGATCCCGGCATTCATTTTAAAAGTGCTACAAAGAAAAGGTTCTTAATTATAAGGAGAGGTTGGTATCGACATTCTTAATTATTATGCTGAGTTTCCAATGCAACATGCCGGGGTCCCTGCCCATCGCATAAAGCCTTATGGGAGACCCCAGCGGGACGAAAATGTTATAAAGAAGAGGTTCTTCATTAGACCCCAGTACGACGAAAAATCATCAATTTGGTTTTGTGGTTAATTGAACTTCTAGTTTTTCAATTGCCCCAATTTCATAAACACTTAACGTTGTACTCCATTTTTCAGGACCTCATCTTTCCGACTTCTGCATAAAATAAAAAGATTAAGGCTGTTGTACATTTGGACAACTTCCTTATTTTTGAACCTTGGAAGCAAGTCAAAAAATACGGACAATCATTTTTTACAAAGGCTACTTCAACGCCTTCTTTGTTAAACAACGCCAAAAAGTAAAAGACAAAATTGTTTGGACTTTTGACTTGATTGAATTGATTGATAAAGTTCCTGAAACTTACCTCAAACATTTAGAAGGCACGGACAAATTATTTGAAATTAGGGTTCAAAGCGGAAACGACATTTTCAGAATATTTTGCTTTTTCGACGAAGGAAGTTTAGTTGTTCTTGCTAATGGCTATCAAAAGAAAACTCAAAAGACACCGAAACAAGAAATCGAAAAGGCTTTAAAAATTAAAACTGAATATTATGAAAGCAAATAAAAATATTAAAACACTTGCAGAATTCAAGGACGAACATTACGGTAAAATCGGTTCAGCAAAACGTGACAAATTAGACAAGGGCTTTGAAGCATTTAAACTTGGTGCCTTAATTCACTCAGCAAGACTTGAGCAAGGTTTGACACAAGAACAACTTGCAGACAAATGCGGGACAAACAAAGCATATATTTCAAGAGTAGAGAACAACATAAAAGATGTACGTATTTCGACATTGCAGAAAATTGTTGAACTTGGTTTCGGTGGACAGTTACAACTGTCAATCAAACTATAGGACAAAAAAACGGCGAACAACAAATAAGGATTACTTGTCCTGCCAGGGTATACTTTATTAGCTTTTGAGCTTGAGCAAGGGACCTTGCATTCAGGTAAGAAGTGTTAAAAAAAATAGGTTCTTCATGTTAATACTATACTGAGTTCCGAATGCAACATGCCGGGGTCCCTGCCCATTGCACAAAGCCTTATAGGAAACCCCAGCAGGACGAAGGTTTTACTACCTTTAATTAGGAATTAAAAGGCTTTGGCATTTGAACAAAATTTTGGATTACGGTAAATTAAAATGAATTTAAAACTGAGGTATGCATACGATACAAGTAAAAGTTAGTGACACCGATTTTCAGCGTTATAAGTTGGACGATGGCGAGATTAAGTTTACCGATTTAGTTGACAAGATTAGTGTTGAATATGCTCGAAAGTCGTTGCTGGAGTGCAACGAAATAGCGGAGCAAGTCGGACTTTCAAACATGTCGCTTGATGAGATAAATGCAGAGATCAAAGCAGTAAGAGATGCAAAAGCTCATTCTTGATACCAACATAATTGTATCAGCTTTGATTTCTAATTCCTTCCCGACACAAATTTTGTATGAATTGGTTTTGACTAAGGCAGTTGATACTTGCCTTTCTGACGAAATTTTTGCTGAATACATTGAAGTACTTGCTCGTGAGAAGTTTAACAAGTTTGTAAATTTTAAAAGCAAGGCAGACGTGGTTCTTAACAAACTCCGTGAGACTGGTAGATACTACACACCAGATAGAAGGATTGAGATACTTTCAGATTTAAGCGATAATAAATTTTTAGAGGTAGCAGCAGCAAGTTCTGCAGACTATTTAATTACTGGAAACAAGTTAGACTTTACACTGACCGAATTTGATTACACACGAATAGTTTCTCCCAAAGAATATTGGAACAACTACAAGCCTTGACGAAAGAACAGCATCAGCCAACAACTTTTTCAAAGCCCGTTGTTCAAAGAACAACATTTATTTCTAAGTTCGAGGTGCCCTGCGGAACACCCCGAACAACCCGGTTGTGTTCCTGATTAAAAAGTTTAAACTAATAATATGCAAAAAAAATAGTGTTTTTCATAATTGCTTTATTTCTTTTTAGTCTTGTTGTGCTTAATATTTATTTGTGGATATCAATTTCAATAGAGCCTATGAAGTCATTTCAACAAGCAAAAGGTGAATATTTAAGTAAATTTCCGAAACCAATACAGAATGCCCGCCTTATCACTTTATTAAACATTATATTTCTTTCGGCAGCTTCCTTTTTATTCTACAAAGTACATACAGCACAAGGCTTAAAAACTTTGAGCTTAACTTTCTTTTTCATAAGTATAATATTAATGGCGTGGCAATTGTTTTCACTTATGTAGTGTTTTGATTTCTCCGTTCTGCCGGGATGTTCCGGCTGAGGTTGTTCGAGTGTCTTCCGCAGAGCCTGTCCCGTATGCGGGAATGACCCCGAACACAGGATAAATGGAAGGCATGACACCGTTCGGAGTGGGTTCAACTTCTTTCATGTTACCAATGGGCAATATAAATTTTAGACACCTTCAAAGTCTTGCTAAGTAATAATCCATCTCAACTGTTTTTTATATGAAGGTGGCCCTGCTAAACGACCAGCTTAATGCAGGCGGCGCCGAAAAGGTGTTGGTCAATATGGCCAACATATTGCATGCCCGGGGTGTGGAGGTTATGGTGGTATTGTTTATGTCTGCATCGTCGCTTGACAAACAATTGCATCCCGATATACCGGTTCATTATCTCAATCGTAAGGGTCGTTTTGATAGGGCAGCTATGCGAAAATTAAAGTTGTTAGTGCAGGCATGCGACATAGTGCATGTACACTCCCGGTATAACCTGCGCTATTTTATGGTTGCCAAATATGTCACGGGCATTTTTCATCCAAAGGTTGTTTTTCACGAGCATGTTCCCGGGTATACTAAGCTTGACTTGTTTACCAGAATATTATTTAAAAGACTGGATGGTTACATAGCGGTGTTACAAAACATTTGCGATTGGGCAATCG
>JANPPB010000591.1:0-2596 GCA_031428295.1 Segetibacter sp.
ACAACAGTCTCCACAATGATTGCGCATTTGTTACGCGACAGCGGTTATGGATGTAATGCATTTCTGGGAGGGATATCGGCAAACTATAACACCAACTTCTGGAGCAGCGATCGAAATGTTTGTGTAGTAGAAGCTGATGAATATGACCGGTCGTTTTTAAAACTGGTACCCGATGTTGCGGTAATCACATCAATGGATCCGGATCATCTGGACATATATGGAACACCCGAAGAAGTTGAAAATGCGTTTATCCAGTTTACACAAAAACTAAAACCGGGGGGCACGCTTATTAGCAAGTATGGTTTAAAGAGAAGCAGCGAACTGAAAGCTGAAAAGCAATTCACATACAGTTTTGATGAGGTAGCAGCAGATGTATATGCCGCCAACATCAGAACACACAATGGCTCATACAGTTTTGATGTGATAGCAAAGCAGTGGGTGCTAAATGATGTGGTGCTTCACATGGGTGGACTTCATAACATAGAGAACATGGTTGCAGCTATTACGGTAGCAAAACATCTTGTAATTGAAGATGAAAAAATAAAAAGGGCCGTTGAAAATTTCAAGGGAGTACGAAGAAGATTCGAGTATAGGTTGAAGAATGAGCGACATGTACTGATCGATGATTATGCCCATCATCCGGAAGAATTAAAGCCACTCATAAAAGGTGTAAGGAGTTTGTTTGATCAAAGATTGGTAATAGTGTTTCAGCCGCATTTGTTCAGCAGAACCAACGACCTGGCAAATGAGTTTGCAGAAGCACTCGACCTGGCTGATGAGGTAATATTGTTACCCATATACCCGGCAAGAGAACTGCCGGTTGAAGGGGTAACAAGCGAATTGGTTTTTAATAAAATGGCATTGGCCAATAAGCATATTCTTAGTAAGGAAGAATTGAAAAGTTGGGTGAAAATAAACAAGCCTGCTTTGCTGGTAATGGCAGGTGCAGGAGATATAGATGCCCTGGTGGAACCTGTAAAAGCAATATTAGAGCAGCAATAAGCAACTATGCAACAGTCGTTGAAAAGAAAATTGGTTACAGCAGTATGGCTTTCAGTTGCGATAGCCGGTATGGTGTTATTAGGTGCTGCCGCGTCAAAAAAGAGTACAAAATTGTGCAAAGGCATAGTGGTAGAAATTGAAGGAGGGGATGATCATTTTTTTGTTGATGAAAACGAAGTGATGCAGTTATTAAATGCCAATGGTTCTTTAAGCCAAAGACCCGTTGAAAGCATTAATCTTTTGATGCTGGAAAAGCGGCTTGAAAATAACCGCTGGATCAGGAATGCAGAACTGTATATCGACAACAAGCAAATAGTTCAGGTAAGGGTAGAGGAGAACGAACCGGTGGCAAGAGTGTTTACCAGGGGAGGTTATCAATACTACATAGACAGTAGTTGTAACAAGCTTCCGTTAAGCAATCGGTTAAGTGCAAGGGTGCCTATGATCACCAACTTTCCATCGGATCGTACACGTTGGAGTAGGTTAGATAGCAACCTGATGGCCTCGTTAAAAGAAATGGCTTTGTACATAAACAAAGTGCCGTTTTGGAAAGCGCAGGTTGCACAGTTAAATGTGAACGATAACAGGGAGATAGAAATGTTTGCAACCATTGGTAATCATGTGGTGCTGCTAGGTAAGCCGGAGGCAAGCGAAGAGAAATTCAACCGTTTGTTTTCATTTTATAAACAAGTTTGGGCAAAGGTTGGCCTGGAAAAATATGAAACGATTGATGTACGCTTTACGGGGCAGGTGGTAGCCGCAAAGAAGGGAGCGGCCGCTGCGGCATTGGCTATAGACAGTGTTAAAGCAAAGCAGGCAGTAGACAATATGCTGCAGGCTGAAAAGTCATCGGATATAGCAACAATAGTGCAGTCAGGAGCAGCTAATTCAACAACAACACAAGTTAGAACGAGTAATGCAATGGATGTGAAGAAGACGGGTAGTAAAATGTTGGGTGCACCAAAGGCTGTAAATACAAAATCCGGTAAAGTGCCAAAAGCAATTATGAAACAAAAGGATGCGAGCACTTAAAAATATCTATGACACATTTTTAAAAGCAGCTTTTCAATTTTTAAAACAACGAACGATCAATACAAACAAAACACACATCTATGAACGTTAACGAATCACCCATCATTGTTGGCCTTGATATAGGTACCACCAAGATTGCTGCCATTGCGGGTCGAAAAAACGAATATGGTAAGCTTGAGATATTAGGCTTTGGCCGCTCTAATAGTACCGGCGTACAACATGGCCAGGTACTCAACATAGAGCAAACGATTAAGGCAATTCAACTGGCATTAAAAAACTGCTACGACTCTAACCCCGATCTTGAAATAAGCGAGGTTTATGTGGGTATAGCCGGTCATCATATAAAAAGTTTACAGACACGTGGCGACATAGTACGCCAGGATTCTGAAAACGAAATTGTACAAGCCGAAATAGAACAGTTGATTGAGAACCAGCGCAAGACTTTCATACCTGCAGGCGACCAGATCATTGATGTTATTCCACAGGAATTTACGGTGGATAATATTCAAAATATCAACAATCCGATAGGGTATAACGGCGTTAAAGTCGGCGCTAATTTTCA
>JANPPB010000592.1:0-6267 GCA_031428295.1 Segetibacter sp.
CCTGCAGAAGCAATGGTTGAATAAGGAATTCGGACTATTCCATTTTTTAATATAGCATTCCCGTTTACAACGTCGGTACCAAAACCGCCAACTTTAAATTTGTAGTAGGTTTTGGAATAATCAATCCATTCGTTGTTTAAGTTCTGACCAAAGGAATGGGTGAAGCAGATTGAGAAAAATACAATGCTTAAAATCTTGCGCATCTTCATAAATATTGAATTACTAGTAACTTATCTAAACGTGCAAACATCGATTTGTATTATGCGTACGATCTGATATAAGCCTGCATTTCAGCAAAATCTCAGGTTATTTTTTATAAAAGTAACAGTTACGTTCTTAAATAATTTCATTTAGGGAATTGTCTAAAAGGGGGACATTATTAAGAATGAACATATAGACTTTTTTAACCCAAACCAGCGATAGGTATTATGCAGGTAATCAATAAGAAATGATTTTGAAGGTGGAAACCGGTGAGTGTTTTCTTTTTTACATTTGCGCAAATTTATTTTGAGATGAACCTGATAGAAAATTTGCAGTGGAGAGGAATGATACAGGATATTATGCCCGGAACAGAGGAGCAATTGAATAAGGAAATGACAACAGGTTATATTGGTTTTGACCCTACTGCCGATAGTTTACATATAGGAAGCCTGGTGCCCATATTATTATTGGTACACCTGCAACGTGCGGGGCACAAACCTGTGGCATTGGTAGGCGGCGCTACCGGTATGGTTGGCGACCCGAGTGGAAAGAGTGAAGAAAGACAAATGCTAAGCGAAGAAGTATTATTAAAGAACGTTGCCGGAGTAAAAAATCAATTGGAAAAGTTTCTTGACTTTGATACTGCCAAAACAAACGCAGCCGAAATGGCGAATAATTACGATTGGTTTAAGTCGTTTACCTTTTTAGATTTTATAAGAGAGGTGGGCAAGCATATTACTGTTAACTATATGATAGCTAAAGACAGTGTGAAGAAAAGGCTGGAAGGAAATACCGGAATGAGTTTTACCGAATTTACTTACCAGTTGGTGCAGGGATTTGATTTCTACCATCTGTACACCAATAAGAACTGTAAGCTACAAATGGGCGGCAGCGACCAGTGGGGAAATATTGTAACCGGCACAGAATTAATCAGGCGTAAAGCCGCAGGCGAGGCATTTGCTTTTACCTGCCCTTTAATAACCAAGGCCGATGGCGGTAAGTTTGGTAAGTCAGAAAAAGGCAACGTTTGGCTGGATGCAAATAAAACAAGTCCATACCAGTTTTACCAGTTTTGGTTGAATGCAACAGATGCCGATGCTGAAAAATGGATTAAGATTTTTACGTTGTTACCTAAAGAAGAAATTGATGCTTTATTGCAGGATCATGCCACAGCGCCTCATGAAAGAATATTACAAAAGAAATTAGCCGAAGAGGTAACCGTTTTTGTGCATAGCAGGGAGGATTATGATTTTGCTGTTAAAGCCTCCGAAATATTATTTGGCAATGCCACAAAAGAAAGCCTGACAGCCCTTAACGAAAGCCAGTTGCTGCAGGTAATGGAAGGGGTGCCAACAGCCGAAATACAATTGGAGCAAGTAGTTGAAGGCTACGATTTATTGGCATTATTAACGGACACAAACATTTTTCAAAGTAAAGGCGAAGCCAGAAAAATGTGGCAGGCTGGCGGTATCTCTTTGAATAAAGCAAAAATTGGTAGCGATAAAGTCACTATTAATTCTGATGATTTGCTGCAGAAGAAATACCTGCTTTTTCAAAAGGGAAAGAAAAACTATTACTTTATTAAGTTGGTTTGATTTACTTTTTAAGTCCCTAAATTAAAAGTCATGACCGTTTATTTTATTGCGGGCCTGGGTGCCAATAAGCGGGCCTTCGATTACCTGGACCTTAGTTGGTGTACCCCTGTTTTTATTGATTGGATCACGCCTTTGCCAGGGGAAACCCTGGTGGAATATGCCTTGCGTTTGCGGCCGGTTATAACGGAACCTAACCCGGTTATCGTAGGGGTATCGTTTGGGGGTATGCTGGTAACAGAGATGGCTAAAGCAGATGGTTCAATTACAGCAATCATCATCTCAAGTAATAAAACCTACAAAGAGTTTCCAGCTTATTTAAGACTGTGGAAGCATTTGCCGGTTTATAAATTGTTGAACCCAAAACTTGTAAGGTCCACAGGTGGACTAAGCTGTAGAATAATGGGTCCGCAGGGGATAAAACAAAAAGAAACGTTCAGGAAAATTTTAGCAGAAACAGATCCAAAATTTACCGTTTGGGCTATTGATGCTATACTGCATTGGCATAATGAAATAGTGCCACCAAACGTAACACACATTCATGGTAGCGGCGACAGGTTGTTGCCGGCAAAATTTGTAAAAGCCCATCACATCATTAACAAAGGCCGGCATATAATGATAATGGATAAGGCTGACGAAATATCATCCTTGTTGAAAAAAATACTGCAGCAAACGAAGGTTTAAATTTCAATTTTTTACTACGCCTAAAATGTTTAAGAAGTTGTGGCAATTGAAAAACGTCTGGTTCAATTAATAACAAAAGCAAAATAGTGGTTTAAAGTTAAATGCTTAACGTCTAGCCACAATTTTATAAACACACCTGTTGGCTCTAGTTTTTAATAGTAACGTTTCTCAAATAAATAAGTACCGTTAGTTACTTTAATTTTCTTCCCAGTGTTGGTATCAAATGCTTCAAATGAAAAATCGCCTTGTATAAAAGGAGTTTGTCCAACGACATTTTGTCCATCTACATTCTTATGAGTGCCACTTCTTATGGTAATTGTCCCTTTATTATTATTGTCTGTTTGGTAATTCTCTGCCCCTAAGCTATAAAATGCTCTATTAATGCCATCTAAATCATAAACACCATCATTGATTTTGCCTTTAAGATAAAAACCAGCACTTTGTCCATGACAGCCAAAACCTATAAACATTGCAGTATCCTTCAAATACTCAGCAACAAAGGTTGAAGTACCACACGCATCAACGCTTAGCTTTTTACCATTAACTGCAGCTTTATAATAGGGATAAAAGTTCTTTGATGAGTTGTTTTTTTCGCAAGAGATTAAAAATGTTATCAATAAAAACAGAAGGGATATTTGCCTAATTGGTTTCATGCAAGTTACGTATTTAGAATTTTCAAAATTACAGCCAACCCCCGGATGAACCCGGTGCCGGTGCGTTTATTCTTTCAACTCTTTAAATATTTTCCACAGTGTTATACCAATTGCACGGTTAACAGAAAGTTCCGGATGATTTTTATTGTTTGCTGTGCTTTCTAAATTTTCTAAACGTATTCTTTCAAAATCAATAAGTGTTAGATTGTATTCCTCGCAGATCGATTTTATTGCTTCATTATATTGCGCCATGCTGCTCAACATATTCTCCGAAAACTCAGCTTTAAGTAGTGGCGCGGGAAGCCCGATAATAACACGTATGTTTCTGTTGACCAGTTTTTGAATAATGGTTGAATAAAGGTGTGTGAAAGTCTGCAGATCAGTGCCGCTACTTTTTTCAATGCTATCGGGAACATCCTGCACACCGGCATACATAATTACGGTATGCACATCTTTCAGCAGCACATCATTGTCTAATCTTTGGTACAGGTCATAAATGTTCTCTCCGGTTTTTATTGATTGCAGAACAAGGTAGTGGTCTTCTTCACCATCTTCCTTCATGCCATCAATAAACCACGATATGTAGCCACCCGGACGCATATCAAGGTCATTTATATTATCTCCAAAAAAAATGACCTTTTTTTTGCGCTTAGCAAGGTTTAACGACATTAAAATCATGCAAAAAACAAACAGTGCTACAAGCAGAAGGTTGGTGGTCATGTACAGTGCAGACTTACAATTTCATTTCTCGAAACTATCTGAATACTCAGTAATCCGATATTATTGTTGCGGGTATGCGTAATAATCATTTTGCGAAGTCTTTTTTACAGTGTAATTCAGTTTCTCTAAATACTGTTGTGCTTCAGTTGCACTAATCTTTAAAAGCTGTCTGCGGTAAGGGTTTTCTTCAAAAAAAATATGATGAATTTTTTTTTGTTTCAACAGGTTTTCCGCTCCGTAAAGTACCCACGTATCAGCCCCTTCTGTATCAATTTTTAAAACTTTTATCGCATCAATTTTATTTAACGCGGCAAAATTATCTAAAGTATCTACTTCAACTTCAATAGTCCCTGTTTTATCTTCTATCGAAAAACCACCCCATCCGGTTTGTTCGTCCTCTTTAGCAAGGTCAAATTTTAAACTGCCTTTTTCTTTTCCCATTGCAATTTGAGATGCAAATATTTTGGCCCCCAGTTTATTCTTTGAAATATTATGTTTAAACGGACCAATATTTAGGGGAGAGGCTTCAAATGCATACACCTTGTTTATTGGATTTTGGGATGCCCACAAACAGGAAAAGTAGCCATAATTTGCTCCAACGTCTACAAGTGTTCCACCTTCGGCTGATAGTTTAAGCATTGTTTTAGTGAGGGGTAAATCGTAAAATCCATTTAAAATTATGGAGCGATGTCCAACATCTTCCATCAGCAGATCCATACGAATGTTTTCATTAAATTCAACAGGCACGTCGTTTTCAGAAATGCTTTTAAGATTTTTGACAATTTTGGCATTAACTTTTTCTCTAAGCCACAAAGGCCGGATCCATTTGTTAATCATTAGCTAAGGGTTTTGGGTATTTAAATATTACAAATTATAAGTTTTTTGTAACGCGTAAGTGAAATTGTTTATTGTTATTATAAAATCCATTGTTTCCCAGGCAGGCCGGTAGGTTTTGAGGGAATGCAAAAAAAAATCCCGCAATTAATGCGGGACAAATGTTTTTGTTTTCCTGTTAGCCTTGATGGTTTTTCAAAGGATGAAGAGAACAAAACGCTACTGGTTTTTCATGAATAATGAACACATCATGATCTTTAGAATAGAAACTGGATGTAAAAGCTTTAAATAAATATTGGATGGTGTAATGTAAAATAGGAATATAGTGTAGTTAAATCTCTTATGGTTTTAAGAAGGCCCGAAACAGACAACTTTAAGTTTACAGAACCACGATATTTTACACCTGGATTACTAATCCCGGAAGGGTAAAGTGGTTATACTGCACAACTTCTTTGTTTACACCAGGCACCTTAAGCAGTTATTATTATTATAGGGGCCACTGTATGGCTGGTAAAGCTGCATCTCTACCTTTTACAATGTTCAATTGGCGGTCAACACATATCTTTACCCGCACTAAAATATTTAACTGTCATGCTTAATGTAGGAGTATTTGGAGTGGGGCATTTGGGTAAATTTCATTTAAATAACTGGCAGGAAATTGATGGCGTAAAACTCGTAGGGTTTTACGATCCCAATGATGCTAATGCTAAGGCAGTTGCTGAAAAGTATGGTTTAAAAAGATTTGCAAATGCTGATAAATTAATAGACGCATGTGATGCCATTGATGTAGTTGCACCTACGGATCAGCATTTTGAAATGTGCGAAAAGGCCATTCGCAAAGGCAAACATGTTTTTGTTGAAAAGCCTTTGGCAAACACAATGGAAGAGGGCAGGCTGTTGGTAAGCATGGTTAAAGAGGCAAACATAAAAATGCAGGTAGGACATGTAGAGCGTTTCAATCCCGCCTTTCTTGCGATTAAGGATGTAAAACTCAACCCAATGTTTATTGAAGTTCACCGCCTTGCCCAGTTTGACCCAAGAGGTACAGAGGTGAGCGTTATACTCGACCTGATGATACATGATATAGACATTATTTTAAGTATTATGAACAGCGATGTAAAAAGCGTTTCGGCCAGCGGCGTTGCTGTGCTAACCGATACACCGGACATAGCAAACGTTCGAATTGAATTTAATAACGGCTGCGTTGCAAACCTAACCAGCAGCCGTATTAGTATGAAAAAGATGCGCAAGATGCGCTTGTTTCAAAAGGACTCTTATATAGGCATTGATTTTTTAGAGAAGAAAACAGAGATCATCAAACTAAAAACCGAAGAAGACGAAAATGTATTTGCTTTTGATATTGAAACACATATAGGAAAAAGAACCATTGCTGTTGCAAACCCGGTTGTCAAAAATGTAAATGCTATCAAACTTGAATTAGAATCTTTTGTTGATTCAATTGTAAACAACAAATCCACTATCGTAAGCGAGATTGATGGTTTTCTTGCAATGGAAGTTGCCCATCAGATATTGGATAAGATTAATAATACCAAAAAAATGGCTTAGTGTGAAGGAGCGGCAAA
>JANPPB010000593.1:0-6307 GCA_031428295.1 Segetibacter sp.
AAAGGTGGCGTTTGTAAAAAAGGTTGCCAATCTCTATCTATTAATTCGTTAATAGCGGTTACTGGCCTGACCACCTGGCTGGAAAATTTTTCTTTCCAACAGGCAACAATTACATCAAACATTGCTACGGATGTAGCTGCATACGCCTGGGCGGTGGTTACCGCATCTGCATTTTTAATTTTACATGCAATACCGGTAATTCCAATCCAATGGCCTACAGGAGTAATTTTTTTGTTCGCATACATAAGGTGACCTGAATGCTCAATCACAAAAGGGTTGTCATCCCAATATTTGGCAATTAAGCTTTGGCTATCCGTAAGGTTCGTACTAATTGAATAAACTTCATTTAGGTCCTTATAAAAACTGCTTTTTTTATCGGCACTATACTTTTGTGGAAAGGGGCATTTAAATAAGGATGATGAATCAATTGCAAGAGGAAGAATTAAACTCCAATAGGGTTCTGCGGCATCTAAATAGTCGGGGGGAGTAGGCCTCCATTTTCCAGGTTCATCGCTACCAAGAAACTTGGGCATGCCGCGGGTCTGCTTGTAATTGTCAACTTTTGTCCTCTCTAATATTTTCTCACCCACAAGCGCCCCAAAATCCATGGACCGCTGGTATATCTCTGGCTCTAACAAGGTTTTAAAATCATTAAAAACTTTTTCCTGATAATTATCTAACGTATCTGCGGAAAAAGTAATTTTTGCAGCGACAGTAAAAAAGGCTTTAGTGGCTGCCAGTAAAAAATTATATTTTTTATCTTTCTCGGGCTCAGGCATTTCAGGAAAGCCCTTGAGGCTTTTTACAAAAGATGGATTACCCTCTTTCTCGAATCTGACAGCTTCGTATGCCGCAAGCGACGAATAAGTGTAAATTCGGCTTGAAACAGGAGGTGAGAACATATCATGAATAATAACTTGTGTTAACTGCTGCATATTGTTGTGCATTAGGTTTTGATCAGTTAACAGCTCCGCATCTACCTTTTTTTGCATAGTCAACTGGCAACCTAAAACGGAAGCAATTGCAACAAGAAGAAATAACCTTATTAGCATAATGAATTATAAAAAGGATTGTTTAACTCTTAAACAGAACCTAAAGTTATGTAGAGTGTATTAAAGTTTTTTTTGGGGAATAGCAGTGGTTTATTGATGTACGCTTTTAGGGCTCCTGAGAAAGCGAGTAATACATGTTTATCGAATTTTCGGTTTCCCTAATTTTCCATCCACGATTAAGCACCCGTTGGGAAACCAGATTCGTAAACTAACAAATCTTTTTTACCACCCATATTTAAATCTACAGCAGATATTTGTAGCAACCTTGCTAACAAAACAAAAAAAATAAATGACCTTTCATACTAACCATTTATAGATCATAAACCCCACCTAAAGAATTTTGATAATGAATGTTGGCTATATATCTGATGAGGCATAACCAATAAAAAAAGTAATCTTATAACAGATTACAAACTTATGGTTCTAACACTACCTTTATAATCTTTAATTTCCACTTTGCTGATATTGGCATCTACGTTTAAAAATCTGCCGGACTGCGATAAAAAAGAGGCTCCATAGTAGATTTCACGTTTTTGTTTCGCTCCATTTTTATATGTTATAATTGCACTGGTTTCAGTTGGGTTTATAGAAATATATTTTAAATCCTTTTTTAACTTAAAAGCTTTTAGATTGCCTTTATTTTGGCTTGCAATTAAAAGACACTTTCCATTATTGGCTCTCAGCTTAACCAAAGCTTTCGCATTTCCAGGAACAAACCAGCCACTTTGCAATATAGTTAACGGCTTAAATCCTCCTTTTCCATCTCCTTTTAAATATAAGCCATTGCAGGCATCATAACGCCCCACATTTACTTCAGTTCCAAAGTCATTTCCGGTGATTAATAAATCTAAATTACCGTCCGCATCAAAATCTTCAGTTACCATTCCATTCATACATGAATACTGGGTAGCCACAGGCATTGATATCATTGTAAAAACTCCGTTGCCATCATTTCTTATGTAACTATTGCTAAACTCGTTAGCCTGCAGTTTAAGAACATCTTTCATTTCCTCTGGTGTAAACATTTTGTCAAAGGTGCTGACAGCGTAAGTATTATAATTTTGAAATTTAGACCGGAACGATACTAACTGTTTGGTCATGTCATCCCGCACATGTACCGGAAATTCTCTTCTTGTAGTATCCTCCTGCGACGATGGTAAAAAGATGGAAGGTATTGCATCATAACTACCATTGTTATCAAAATCTTTTGCATAAATACTTACAGGATATTTGTCACTGGCCCTGTAATAAGAGTTGAGTCCTAAATTACCTGCTACAAAATCAATATCCCCATCATTATCAAAATCGCCTGGTATAATACTCGTCCACCATCCTTTTTTATTATTAATATGACTTGCGGCAGAGACATCTTCAAAAGTTCCTTTATTATTTCTTAAAAACATTATAGGCATCCATTCTCCTGTAATTACTAAGTCCTGCCAGCCATCATTGTTGAAATCTGTCCAAACTGCATCGCACACCAAACCAACATTTTTAAGTGTTCTTGCGATTGCTGATGTTACATCAGTAAACTTAGCTTTTCCATTCTTGGAATCATTGCGGTATAAAAAACTTGATACGGGTTTAGGATAGTTCCAGGGCTCAACCCTACCTGCAATAAATAAGTCTAAATCTCCATCATTATCAAAATCTGCTGCCCTTACGCATGACTTGCTTACAAAGTTTTCAGGTAATGCGGTTGAGTCAATTTTGAAATTGCCTTTACCATCATTTTTGTACAGCTTATCCTGGTACGCATTGGTATTAGGCGCGTTCTCATATCCACCACTTGCAGTAAATAAATCCAGGTCTCCGTCACCATCCGCATCAAATAATACTATTCCTTCGTCTTTCCATTTTTTGTTTTCCTTGTTTGCAGCCGGCAAAATCTGTTTTGATTGAAATGAACCACTAGTTTGTTGTAGTAATAAAGTAGGGCTGATGGAAGATGAACCTCCCACAACCATATCTTCCAATCCATTTCCATCTACATCACCTACAGCTAAAGCAGGTCCATACTCTGAAAATTTATGAGGTAATAATTTTTGAATATTGAAGTCAATGAAATCTCTGGCGGAGTCTTTATAAGGAATATTAAGTTCACCAGTAATGTCAGTAAATAATGTATTTGTTGCAAAAACAGGATTGGTAAAATTGCCTGTTTCTCCGGCATTTTTAATATTAACTGTAATCGTTTTGTTAACGGGAATTTGCTTTAGAACTTGTTTCTTTCCATTTGTCCAGGTCACGGTCAGAGAGTCTATTGTTGAAACACTACCTAGGCCGAAATGAGGGTCAAGTTGTACTGAAGAAAGATAGCCGCGATAAGGAGTTTGCTCATAAGCCTGCTGTTTGCCCTGGTAATATAGTTGTACCCATGCACCAAGTCCATTCCTGTTAAGAGTATCTCCAATTAATTTAACGGAGAGAAAGGCATTAGCCCCTTCCTTATCATGAGTACTTGTATTCTCATAAACAAAGGCTTCATCGTTAATATTATTAATGACCATATCAACATCGCCATCATTATCAAGGTCAGCATAAGATGCGCCGTTTGAAAAAGAAGGAGTTAACAAGCCCCAGTCAGTACTAACATTACTAAAAGTTACATCCCCATTATTGCGAAAAGCATAATTATGCAATTTAACTTCAGGAATTTGAGATAAAGTAAACTGTTTACTCGCAATAGCAGACGACCGCTGACGGAAAGCAATAAAATCATGGTCGGTTAAATCTTTTGGGTACCCGTTAGAAACTATAATATCCCTAAACCCGTCGTTATCAAAATCGGCAACCAGAGGAGTCCAACTCCAGTCCGTTTCTGAAATACCTGACAAAAAACCAACATCACTAAAAACGGGATCGCCTATAGAGTCATTTTCCATTACTCTGGGTCCCTGGTTTAATTGCAGGGTATTACGAACATATTGATATTGGTAACCGAAATATTCGATGTTTTGATAAGTTTGGTAACTATTCGCCCCTAACATCATTTTTTTCCGGTAATTATCTTCTGGATTCATATCAACCTCAACAACATCGGACAAGCCATCATTATTAATATCTATAATGTCCTGTCCCATTCCATTAGCGGAAGTATGTTTAAAATAATCAGCAGATTTATTGGTAAAAGTGCCATTCTTATTGTTGATATAAAGGATATCATTAGAATTAAAATCATTTGTTACAAAAATATCCTTCCAGCCATCTTTATTAATATCTGTAATATTCACTCCATGGCCATACCCTTCAATGGTAATACCAGCCTCCTTACTAACATTTGTATAAAAGCCGTGTTTAATATCATTGTTCCAGTCATTTCTGTATAAACGGCCTGTACTGGCAAAAGAACCATCTTTAATTACCGGACGAAATATTGCCGGATTGTTTCCTTTAACAATTTCATTTACTACAAGGTACATATCTAAATCACCATCATTATCATAATCAAAAAAAGCAGCCATGGTGGAATGAGTAGTATCATTAAGGCCATATTCAATCGCTGCTTCTTTAAAATGTGGCACTCCATTTTTATCAGTTCCATTATTAATATACAAAAGGTTTTCTCTTTTTTGAGCATTCGCAGACATTGTTGCGGAAATATACATATCCATTAATCCATCATTATTGATGTCTACAACAGAAACACCACGGCACCACTTTCCATTACCTGTAACATTCGCGGCATCTGTAACATCTTCAAACTTAAAGTTTCCTTTATTCAGGTAAAGCTTGTTTGGCACAGTACTGCCAGTAAAGTAGATATCCTGTAAACCATCGTTGTTAAAATCACCGACTCCCACACCACCGCCATTGTAAATATTAGTAACATCAATTGGATTCAAAGTATCATTTTCAACCAATTTATTATTAAAATGAATATTACTTCTTTCAGATAGTACCTGACGGAATAACGGTTTGTGCCTTTTACAAGATGCAAAAAGTATAAAGACTGACAAAAAAAATAAAACTGAAAACTTAGAAAACATAGACAATGAAGAATTAGAAAAAATGGAAAAGTAAAGTAATAGAAAAGAGGTAGAGTAAACTCTACCTCCATTGTAATCTTTATTTAAATTTTATGTTTTAGTAACCAGGATTTTGCGTTAACCTTTTAGTACCGTCAGAATTTAACTTATCAATTGATGCTTGTGGTATTGGAAAGTATTCATTCTTTCCCGCAGTAAATGACGCGTTCAGCTTAAGAGGACGTAGAGTCTTCTCCCTTGAAATGTAAGTGTTAATTGTGGGAGCTGCAATACCCCACCGCACCAGATCAAAAAAGCGATGGCCTTCCATTCCCAATTCCAATCTTTTTTCAAACATTACAGCTTTCATAGCATTTGAAGAATTGAACGTTGCAGCAGTATATAAACCAATTTTATAATTGTCAGCAGGTGTAGTTTGAGTGCTATACATAGTTGTTGCAGCGTTATAATCAGTGCTTTTATATACCCATCCGGCGGGATCGGCAGCTCTTGCCCTAATAGTATTTACATGGGCCATGGCGGTTGGTATATCGCCAGCAATAACGGCACATTCCGCAGCCCACAACAGAACATCAGAAAACCGAATAAGATTTACATTATTGGACACTAACTGTGTAGGTCCCCAATAAGAACTTCCAACATCAGTAAAAATTCCTTTTTGAGATTTGGCGTAGACATTTTTCTTAGGACTAAAATGTCCATTATTAGGAACATTTCTTATCCAATCGTCTCCAGGATGATTACCCCAGTCAAGATACGGAACACCTTTTCTACCCAATGTCCAATCAATCCGGGGATCTAAAGTACCTGTATAAGGCGTTGTGGGATCGCTCACTTTTAAACCCACTGCATAAGACTCATCTAAAAACGGAAGCCCATTGGCATCGGTTTTATGCGCATTAGCAAGGTCTTGCGACGGGTTATAAAACCCGCAACACGCTCCCGGACCACCATTGTAAGGAAAATTAAGTATATCACCATAGTTACCATTTGGGCTTCCACCCCAATCAACTGATGATCCATCCTGAACAGAATTTTGCACAGCAAATACAGACTCTTTGCTGTTTTTTTGAGCGGGGTTGAAATTTGAATAAAACTGAGGAGTTAAGCCATATTTAAGGCCGTTAGTTGTTTTTCCATTAGCGATAATATCTTGTAAAATTGGGTAAGCGGCAGTAAATTTCTTTTGAAACATATAAGCCTTGGCTAAAAATGCTTTAGCGGCCCACTTGTTAACTCTTCCTATTTCGCTCCATGTTTCAGGCA
>JANPPB010000594.1:0-1744 GCA_031428295.1 Segetibacter sp.
TTGAAATTTTAGACAGCTTCTTATGCAATCATCTTTCTAAAAGTTAGATTGATACGTGGGCTAAGAACCGTTTTTGTTGGGGGAAGTTTATGAACCCAATGAGCCTGTGTGGTGCCTTTCATCACCAATAAACTACCATGCTCCAGCAAAAGTGAGGTGGTGTGTTTGCTTTGTTTGTGCCTGAAAGCAAACTTTCTCTCTGCCCCAAAACTAAAAGAGGCAATGGCAGAATTTTCAACAATCTCCTTTTCATCATCGCTGTGCCAGGCCATTGCTTCGTCGCCGGTATGGTATAAATTTAATAGGCACGAATTGTAGGTTTCCCGTGTACCTTCTTCAGCGCTTGCTTTTAAAGTGAGTAAATCCGTAGTCCAGGGCAGAGCCACTTTTGTAACTTTTGAATATGTATATGGAAAAGGTTGATCGCCATACCAGGCTGCTTTGCGCCTGGTAATAATGCGCTTGCCAAACATTATTACTTCATCTGGTTTCCAGTTGATTGTTTGGGTCAAAACCTGTAAAAAATCATCCGCAACCTTTTGATTAAATACTTTGCCAAAATAGTTGACAACTCCATCGTAAGGCAAAAGATTGTGATTGTTATCCGTCTTAAATAAATTCATTCATTTCTTACCTGGGTTCCTGTGGTTCAACAAAATGGAAACTGCTTGTTATGAATTTCAATAACGAAAGGGGGTGAGTTGAATGGATCATTTCCCTGCAAGCTGCTCAACTATTTCAACCAATTGCCTATAATTGTCAATTTTGTAGGTAGCCTTAGTTTTGCTAAAGCGATGATTTTTGTCGTACCAAACGGTATCAATATTTAACTCATTACCAGCCCTTATTTCAGAATCAGGATCATCGCCTATAACCATTTCTTCGTGTGGGCAATAACCGTTTGACTGCAGGATTTCTTTAAAAATGTCCTTCTTTACTTTATCCGTTGTTGCAGGGTCAATGATGTACACTTCTCTAAAATCCTTTCTTACCCCGCTTGCATCAATCTTACTTTTTTGAAGTTTGTAAAAACCGGTTGTCATCAGGTACCTGTCTCCCGACAGCTTTCTTATTTCTTCAAAATCTTCAAAAGGGGTAAGGGGCCCATCATAAGGAAAGCGTATTCAATAATGCAACAGATTTATTGGTAAGTTGTTTTGTAAAATTGAAATTTTGGGCGATATCCTGAAAAGGTTGCCGCATTACCGCATCTTTTATTGAGTCGAAATCTCCCTCAAAGCCACCATCATCCTCAATCAAATTAAATAATGAAGCAAATAACCTGTCGCCAATTGATGGAACAGGGAAAACAGTATTATCAAAATCGAAAATAAAAGCTCTTTTCTGCACGATATGTCACCTTAAGGCGAAAGTAATATTGATGAGAATTTTAAACAAACCATGCCAGGGCTAAACAAATTTTTTCAGCCATTGCCGGGCTTCGTTCTCATTGGTAAAACTCTTCATGGGTATGGCAGGCGGTTTCAATTTTAAAAACAGGTTCATAAGCTTTTTGCGCATGGTCGACTTAGCAACAAGAGCTATAGCATTGTACCGCTCAGCCATATCGTTCGAAACCATTGTTTGTGTAGCATTATTGAACAGGGGAAATGTATTTAGATATACCAACATGCACACCTTTTTGTTTTGTGCCATTTGTTTAGCTATCTCAAAATTGCTGAATATTCGTTGTACCCCTTTTTTTAAACCTTTTGACAGCGCATATAAAATACCATCAACATCA
>JANPPB010000595.1:0-2888 GCA_031428295.1 Segetibacter sp.
TGCAAGGTGGCGTCCATAATTGGTAAGGGTGCTGGTGCTTTTACCCGAAACATTAATGGCCCTTTCCAGGTCTTTGTACAGTTGCTGAAAACCGGTTACCTTGCCGATGGCTTGTTGTACAATTGTTTCATAATCTTTGGCAGCGGTACGCAGCCCGGTAGCTTGTTTTGTTGTTTGCATAAAGTGGATTTTTAATCCAGAATATACAAAGTCTCTTTAATCTTAGAGAGGCTTACAAACTACCGAAGGTTTAGTACAACATGGGGTTTGGCGTTATTGGGGCAGGACGTTCAAACTTCGGCTGCAGTTCACTATCAGCTTCGGTTTCGGCAGGACGTTAATAATTTGGCTTTTGTACTTAACTTCAACTTTTAAAACAATGTTGGGCTTCAGTTGTCGGCAGACGTTTTTCAAATATCCCAACAACGCCAAGCCCTATTCGATGAATTCATCTTTTAGATACTGCCTAATATTTTCTGAAGCTTTATCAAGCTCATCCCAAATTGTTGACCTGTTATTCAAGACGTAAATGATGTCTTCAAAATCACTACTTGTTCTGCCATCTTTTTTTCCTCTATTCTTAAACGCTTCTATTTTACTAGATAGGAAATACTCCGGGTCAAATATTTTTATCTGATAATCTTCACCTATTGTTATTTCGGTTACATGTGTAAATGCTTCCTTGTACCATTTATTTGAAAATCCTAAGATGTCATCGGAAGTAGGCATTACATCTACAACAACTCCCTGAATCTTATATCTACAAATAACTCCCGAATCCGTATCATTCACAAAGCCTTTATTTCTTAACGTCTCATCAATAGCTGAGTATTCTTTATAATTTAATAATTCTATTAGTACATCCACATCGTCTGTAGGACGAATTTCTTCTGCGGGTCTGTCTATATAAAGGGAGACCGTAGCTCCGCCAATAAATACTACTTCTTTGTTCAAGCCCCCCAATGCATGGTGTACAACTTTGATTCTAATAATATTTTCATTATGGCTCATAAAATATTCTTACGTAATTCTTCAATTGCTACTTTCATTTCCCTTGTTCTGCCAACACGTATAATATCTATGCTTGCTAAAAGTTTGTAAAGAAGTTCATCTTTTTTACAAGCATGAATAACGTTTTTATAAAGCGGTTGAATTACCAATCCTCTCATGCTGCCGCTGTCATCTTGCCACACGTAATTCATTTCACTTTTAAATAGAGGTTTATAAAAAGGATGGGAATGTGCTGTGGGAATTCCTGTTACCATGCTGCCCGGAAACTGGGGAAATACATAATGTAGCCCATATTGAATGAATTCCATTAGCGATTGCCTGTACACTTCTTTACGGCTTTCGTCGATCAAGCCAGCTACATGACTTCGGTATAAAGATTCGGATACCTCAGATACACTTATTTCCAACAAAGCCGACAGATCTCTCAGTTGCCATGTTTGCTTTTGCAGAGTGATTATTTTTAGTAGTATAACTACGTCTTGAGGACGCATCCCGTTATGTGATCGCATGTTCAAATATATAAATGTTTGTTCGCAAATCGCGAACTGCGAACAAGCTTAGTTTATATAGCAATGTCATGCTTTGTTTTTATGATGTTGCTGATGGCGGTGTAGCTCCTGTTTTCATGTTGCATTTGGGATTGTAGCGGAGGTATTGAAGATTGAATGACGTCTGGGTTCCCTGCATTTGTTTGGTTGCTGAGGTGGAGTCTTTATATTTCTGCACGTAATTAATCATCGAGGAGTTTTTTTGAGGCGGTTATGGTTTTGGTTAGCAATGCCTGTTGCTTGTTGTACGCATGTAATAATTTTTACAGTTGGATTTGGAGGAGTTTTGTTGCTTTTAAATTGGTGGTGAATTTGTGGAGGGTTTTGTGGAGGGCGGGGGTTGGCATAAGGTTTTAGTTATGTGGCGTGGTCTTCCTTCAGTTCATTCCATAGGTTATGATTGGGTTGTTTGATAAGGAACATAAAACCAGGAGCACCGGAAGTTGTGCGGGATTTTTCACTTTTTATCCTGGTGAAAAAAGTAACTATGGAAGGATAAAGACGCACCCAAACCGGACAGGTGTTGCGGTGTGCGTTGCCACAATGGAAAACGGATTGTGTTATGAACTGGGGTGAGGGAGATAGTTAATAGTGGGAACGATGGAGCAGGATTGTTATGCTGCCACACTTTTCTCACTGGTGTACGACTCGGCAATTACATCTTCGTTAGAATCTTCGTTTAACATTTCTTCGACGGAGCGCTGGTTTTTTGTTAGAAGATGGTGACTTATGAAGGTTTTGTAAACTGTGTGCCAGGTACTGATGTAGTGAATTCCTAGTGCCAGACCGTCTTTACAAATACTTTCTGCGAACATTGTTCCGGGTTGCGCTCTTTCATTTTTGGAATGACTTAAGATGCTGCGAAAATTCTCGTTGTTATTAAAAAAGTGTTTTACGGCGGATAGGGTATCGGGCAGGTTGAGTTTTTGACGCTCATTGTACCTCTTAAAAAAGTGTCCATAAAAAAATTCCAGATCATCACTTGGGTAATTGATCCTGCAAACGTTTAATCCTTGTTTTGTATAATAGTACACTACACAAAAAAAAGTACCATCGCAAGCTTGTTTATACTTTGGTTTGCCGGTTCCTTTTTTTATGAAAATCATCCATTGATTTTTGCCCGCCGTTTTTATCTGATAGACTTTATTATAATCGCTCGTCTTGTCCATTTTTAGTTTCCTGCGTTCACGGTCGTACTCAAAAGCCAATCTTGGAATGGTGCTTTTATGTATTCGGGCGAAGTCTTTTTTTATTTCGGCTTCTACTTCCTTTTCGTTCATTGCAGGGACTATCATATAGCGTGCTTTTTAAATTAACGATGAGGGGAAG
>JANPPB010000596.1:0-2237 GCA_031428295.1 Segetibacter sp.
CTACCCCCACTTGTAAAGTGGCAGCGGCGGCAAACATTGGTAGCAGCAATACATAAAAAATAACAAACACGTATTTCACAATAGAGATAATTATTTGTTGTTGTTAAACGTCCTTTTTTGATATTAAACGCACCCTAAAATAATTGCAAGAAACAGTTATCGGTTTTCATTCACAATTTGCTGCCATACCAATTGTTTTCCATTGTTTAGGTCGGCAAAATCTTTTGCTACAGCCTGGTTTTTAAATGCAGCTACCTCTCCCCCCATGGGGGCTTTAATAACATTGCTTTCTACAAAAAATAATTGTTGTGCAGGTATTAATTCTGAAGCCCCACCAAAATCGTTTATGTAAGCAATCCCCGCAGGGTGGCTTGTTTTCCTAAAAGACAGCAGGCATTTCAGGTCGTCAAATCGTTCTACTTTTCCTTTCTCCGACACCCACTCGGCAGCAAATTTTTTATCTACAATATTCATTTTACAAAATGTGCAGGCTTCTTTACCGTATTTAATTGGTACAGGACCTTTGGCACATGATTGAAAAAATATGATGACAAAAAGTGCAATAGCTAATGAAGCTCTTTTCTTAAACAACCATCCCGGTTGCAGCAATAGAATGTAAGCTGAAACAAATAAAAGTCCGGCAATTATAAACATCCATCCACCAACATCGGGTATAGAATAAGCGCCAAAATTTAGTAGTTGTTTATAACCGATTAATGGCGGCTGGTAAAACATACCCGGTACCTGTATGGCAGCATTCTCATCAAGATTGTGTCCGTAGTTATACTCCCACCTATAAAAATCAATAAACGAAACAATGGCAAACAATACAAACAAGCCAATGAAGAGATAGTACCATTTTTTTTGATGGATGATGGCAGCAATGATACCGGTTACAACAAAAAAGCCGATGAGAAAAGGCAGCAACTTAAACTCAATAAAATCACTGCTGTGCAAGGTTTTCATTCCGATGTAATGGTTCAATCCATTCACAACATCTACATTGCCTGAAAGGCCATTAGCGTTAATAAATAACACCAATCCTTCGGGATATTGAGGTGCAGTTAATTGTATTTGCCAGATGGGTAAAAAGATTGTGGTAATAAGCAACATTGAACCTGCCAGTATCAATAACCGTAGCCATTTATCATTGTTGTTCTTTGCTGTCATGATTAATTTTATTTTTATTCTTTACTGGCATTTAAACAATGCATTCTTTTAAAATTTGCCAGCTAAATAAAACCGGAACAGCCTGCCCCGAGGCAAGCTGTTCCGGCATTGATAAATTATTTTTTTAGTTTGGCATTTCCACCTGCCCCACTGCTACCGTTACCGGAAGTTTCTTCGGATGCAGGTTTATTTGTACCTGTTGAAAACGTAAGAGCCACACTGGAACCAACAGGAGAAACCCTTACATAACCTGACATTTCCTGGTGCAACGCACTACAGAAATCAGTACAATATATCGGGAACATTCCTACACGGTCCGGCGTCCATTTTAAGGTTTGTGTTTCGCCGGGCATAACAATCAACTCTGCATTATTAGCACCTTTAACTGCAAAACCATGAGGTACATCCCAATCCTGCTCCAGGTTGGTTACATGAAAGTATACGTCGTCTCCCATCTTAATACCTTCAATGTTATCGGGTGACAGGTGAGAGCGTATGGTAGTCATATACACATGAACCTCTTTACCATTACGCGTAACCTTTGTTTCTTTTTCGCCTTTTGCTGCATAAGGGTGCTGGTTAGCCTCTATGGCATAAATCTTTTTTGAATTTTTACTGATCAATGCAGCCGGAACTGACTGGGCATAGTGCGGTTCGCCTATGGTTGGGTAGTCCAATATCAACTTCATTTTATCTCCGCGGATATCAAACAACTGTGCACTCTGAGCAAGCTCGGGCCCGGTTGGTAAAAAGCGATCTTTTGTAATCTTGTTATATGCTACCACATACTTGCCAAAAGGTTTTCTTGAATCTCCGCCAGGTATGCTTAGGTGTCCAATAGAATAATAAGTAGGAACACGATCCAGGACTTTTAAATCCTTAATGTTCCATTTTACAATTTCAGAAGAAACAAACATGGAGGTATAAGCATTGCCCTTGCCATCAAACTCGGTATGCAATGGTCCAAGGCCAGGCTTTTTAACCTCGCCATACAAAGCGGCCTCGTACTTAATTACAGGTATGCCATCGTAGTCGCCATCAAAGTTTTTATCAGCAATAGCCTTCTG
>JANPPB010000597.1:0-3611 GCA_031428295.1 Segetibacter sp.
AAAGTAGAAGAAGCTAAAATTAGTAACATGCTCCATGCTGAAATCAATGGACTACGCTCAGGACTTATTGAAGACAAACGTAACTGGTTAGTGCCTGTAGAAATCAATCTTTAAAATCAACTCAAAAAAAATACTTTATGCAAAAGCTGAACTGGAATAATGTTCCCGTAGAACAAGTCAATCCCAAAATGAAGAGACAAATGATTTATGGAGAAAAAGTAATGATTGCCAGGATGGAATTTGAAGATGGATTTATTGTACCCTGGCATTCTCACGATAATGAACAGATTACCCAGGTGACTGAAGGTGTACTTCGATTTTGGTTTGATGATGATGAAGAAAACCCAATTGACTTCATGGCGGGTGATGTAATTATTATTCCTGGTAATCGTAGGCACAAAGCCTTAATGATTGGCAAGGTTAAAGAAACTGACACTTTTGCTCCACCACGACAAGACTGGATTGATGGGTCAGATGCTTACTTAAGGAAGTAGTGAATAATGTGAGTTGTGAGTTGTGAATGGTGAATGGTGAGTTGTGAATGGTGAGTTGTGAATGGTAAATAATGTTGTCTTTAGGTATAAAATCAAACGATAAAAAATGGATTTAGGAATACAAAACAAAGTTGCACTCATTTTGGCATCCAGCAAAGGATTGGGTAAAGCCGTTGCTATTGAATTGGCAAAAGAAGGAGCTAAAGTAATTATCTGTGGAACGGATGCTGTGGCTTTAGCAGCAACCAAAGCCGAAATTCAAACAATCGCACCCAATAATGTCGCGTCGTTCATCTGCGATATTACAGATGAAAAACAACGCAAAAATTTGGTTGAGCAAAGTGTAAAAGCCTTTGGCACTATTGAAATTTTGGTAACCAATACAGGGGGACCTGCTGCTGGTCCGTTCGAACAATTTAATTTAGATGATTGGAAGCACCTGTATAATTTGCTCTTTTTGAGTGCGGTTGATATTATTAAACAAGTGTTGCCGGGCATGAAAGAAAAAGGTTTCGGACGTATTCTTACCATAACTTCTGTTTCAGTAAAACAACCTGCTGACAACCTGATTTCGTCAAATGCGGTACGAACAAGTTTATTGGGTTTAGTAAAAAGCTTGTCGAACGAAGTAGCTGTTTATGGTATCACTGTCAATAATTTACTACCAGGCTACACCACTACAAACCGGCTTGAGAATCTTATAGCAAAAAACCCGAAAGTAAATGAGGTAAAAGAGAGTATTCCAATGAAACGATTTGGTACACCAGCAGAATTTGCTGCAGCCGCCGCCTTTTTAGTAAGTGAGCGGGCCAGCTATATTACAGGCCAGTCCCTGGCAGTTGATGGCGGTTGGATTAAAGGACATTAGATTTTGAGGGCAATGTATGGTTGGGTGTATTACGCAACAGTATTAATGCTTTCATCCATTAATGATACTTATACCATGAGCCGGTATTTAAAAACAAAACAGTTTCACCTTCTTTAATGGAGTTTGAAGCACGCAGTTTTCTCAAAGCACTGATACAAGCGCCACCTTCCAATGATATAAGAAGCCCTTCGAGGCGTGCTGTTGTCGTCACTTCATCCTGCATATCTTTTTCGCTTACATCAATTGCCAATCCCTTACTCTCATACAACACCTGTAATATTTGTTTAATAGCAAATGGAAAAGGCACCGCTAAACCATAAGCCTCAGAAGCCACAGGATTATAATCGTCCGCTAATTTTCCCTTATTAAAATAATCGATTACAGGCTTACAATTACTGGTTTGTACGGCAATCATCCTCGGTAGTTTAGTTCCAATCCAGCCCAGTTGCTGCATTTCTTTAAATGCTTTCCAAATGCCTAATAAGCCGGTGCCTCCACCTGTAGGGTAAATAATAACATCGGGCAATTGCCAGTCAAGTTGTTCTGCAATTTCATAACCCAATGTCTTTTTTCCTTCAAGCCGGTAGGGCTCTTTTAGAGTAGACATATCAAAAGCACCCGTAGTTGAACTAATTTCTTTTGCCAGCTTGCCGCAACTATCAATCAATCCCTTAACCAAAATTAATGTAGCACCATACGCCCTACACTCGTCCTGCAAAAGCACAGGTGTATGCTCCGGCATTATAACGGTTGCTTTTATGCCTGCCTTTGCGCAATAAGCACTTAAAGCTCCACCAGCATTGCCTGCCGTAGGAATTACACATGCCTCAATACCCAGTTCACTTGCTTTTGAAATTGCCATACTAATGCCCCGTGCCTTAAACGACCCGGTAGGATTAACTCCTTCATCTTTTAAAAGTGTATCCACACCTAATTGCGCAGAAAGTTTTTGTAAATGATGTATGGGTGTCCAACCTTCGTGCAGGCTTATAATATTTGAGGGATTGAGCAGCGGGAGGAAACTGATATAGCGCCACATGCTATGCTCATTCTTCAATATCACCTCCTTATCTAAAGCCTTTAGTTCATATTCGGTAATTAAGGGCTGAACGCAACAAGTAGCAAATGTTTGAACCTGCGTTGGGTCATATGCCTTTCCACACGATGCACATCTAAGGGTAAACTTAAGTGCAACTTCAGTTGTCAATGTTTCCATTATGTAAAAGTAGCCGTACAACTAAGGGGATGCTTATACTATTTAATTGGTAGTTATAACCATAAGTTATAGCTACAGGCCCATTCTGCTTTCTTCATCAAGGCTATTCATTACAAAATGAGTAGAAGAGAATCAGATATTATAGGTCAATTTAGCAAACCGTATAAACTGATCTGTTAATGAGTTGGCTTCTGTCTTTCTTTTTACAAAAACAAATTTTCGTTCAATATGTAAATTTTCAATTGCTATTTCTTTCAGATCCTGGTTTCGCAGTTCCCGCAGCACCGATCGCTTTGGCAAAAAACCAATAAAATCCGAAGCTATAATGAAGTTTTTTAAGGCTTCGGTACCACCCAGTTTTAATTTTACGTTTAAGTCTTTTATGTTAAGGTGGTTTTGTTCGAGTGCAGCTTTTACAGCAGCTAACGTACCACTTCCCCGCTCCCTTAGGGCGATGGAAAATTTGGGTAAATCATTAACGGTGTAGACTTTTTGTTTTACCAGTTTATTTCTTGCACTGCATACCACAATTACTTCGTCGCTAATAAATGGTATTGTATCAATAGTAGGATAACCTTTGGTTTCTTCTACTATGCCAAGGTTGATTTCTTTCTTCAATAATGCTTCTAAAATAGCTTCTGAATTTCTGTTGAGTAAGCTAATCTGTAGTTGCGGGTACTGTTTGCTAAATCCTGAAAGCACTTTAGGCAAAACATATAGGGCGATTGTAGTACTGGCACCCAATTTTAAAAAGCCCTTTGCATCATTATGTCCACTTAAAGATGATAAATCAAACTCAATACGATCCTGCAACACTTTAACCTGCAACAATTGTTCGTACAATAGTTTACCTGCTGTTGTAAGCTCAATACTATTGTGGCTTCGTTCAAATAGTTTTGTTTTATAATGAAGTTCTAAAGATTGAATATGCTTGCTGATTGCAGGCTGGGAAATAAAAAGCGTTTGAGCAGCTTTTGAGAAACTTTTATGGACAGCGACTTCTATAAATACGATATATCGGGTAGAAAGCATG
>JANPPB010000598.1:0-3012 GCA_031428295.1 Segetibacter sp.
CATACCAGCCATACGGGCTACATGTATACCAAAACTATGGGTGCTGCCACCCGGAGCCAGTTTGCGTAAGAAAATAATTTTATTGCCCACTTCTTTATTGGTTACGTGGTAGTTTTTAACACGGGGTAACTTATTCTCCAGCTCATTCAATTCGTGATAGTGCGTAGCAAATAAGGTTTTGGGTGCATGAGGCGATCCATGTAAAAACTCAACAATGCTCCACGCAATGCTTATGCCATCGTAGGTGCTGGTTCCCCTGCCTATTTCATCTAACAACACCAGGCTTCGTGCCGTTAAATTATTAATAATGCTGGCCGTTTCATTCATCTCCACCATAAACGTACTCTCACCACCGCTAAGGTTATCACTGGCACCAACACGGGTAAAAATCTTATCAGTCAATGGTATGGTTGCAGACGCAGCCGGTACAAAACTGCCCATGTGCGCCATAAGCGTAATCAATGCAGTTTGCCTGAGCAGTGCACTCTTACCACTCATGTTAGGCCCCGTTAATATAATCACCTGTTGCCCTTCGGGGTCAAGTGCTATGTCGTTCGATACATAGCTTTCGCCCACAGGAAGATTGCGTTCTATAACGGGGTGCCTGCTTTCCTTTATTTCAAAATGCAACCCATTATGCAATGCCGGTTTTTTGTAGTTGAACTGAAGTGCATTTTGCGCAAAACAACCCAGGCAATCCAGTATGGCCAGCACATTTCCGTTTACCTGCATGGGTGCAATAAAGTCTTGAAGTTCCAGTAATAAATGATCGTACAGGTTTTGCTCAATGGCTAAAATTTTGTCTTCAGCTCCTAAAATCTTTTCTTCGTACACCTTTAATTCAGGTGTTATGTAGCGTTCGCAATTGGCCAGTGTTTGCTTGCGCATCCAGGCATCCGGCACTTTGTTTTTATGCAAATTGGTAACCTCCAGGTAATATCCAAAAACATTATTGAAGCCCACTTTTAAAGAAGAAATACCCGTTGTCTCACTTTCCTTTTGTTGTAGCTGCAAAAGAAAATCTTTACCCGAACTGGCAATATTTCTTAGCTCATCCAAATCGGCATGTACACCTTGTTTTATAACGCTGCCTTTCGATATCAACACCGGGGGATTGTCTTCAACCTCTTTCAAAATTTTTTCTAAAATATAATGGCAGGGGTTAAGCGAATCTGAAAGCCGTTTCAAATAATCGTTGGCAGCTTGTATGCCTTGTGTACGAATAGCATCCACTTGTAGAAGTCCCCTTGCTATTTGCAACACCTCCCGTGGATTAATTTTCTTCAAAGGAATTTTACTAACAAGGCGTTCAATATCGCCAGCCTGTTTTATGTGCTGAGAAATCGACAGCCTTAACTCAACTTCCTTAATTAAAAACTCCACCAGCTCCAGCCGTTCATTTATTTTATCGATGTCTTTTAATGGCAAAACAATCCATCGCTTCATAAGTCGTGCACCCATTGGGCTAACCGTATTATCAAGCACCTGTAACAGGCAACATCCATTTTCAACGCCGCTGCCCAACAACTCCAGGTTACGGATGGTAAAGCGGTCCATCCATAAATGCTCAGCTTTATTAAGTCGCTGTATAGATGTTATGTGTTGAAGATTTGGGTGCTCTGTATCTTTCAAATAATGAAAAATTGCACCGGCAGCAACTACGGCCAGTTGCATGCCATGCACACCAAAACCTTTTAATGAATGTGTTTGAAAATGTTTGAGTAAGCACTCCTGAGCGTAAGTTCCATCAAACACCCAGCTATCTAATGTATAGGTATAAAATTTTGCTCCGAAGGTTTCTTTAAAATGCTTTTGATAGTTGCGCTGGTAAATTACCTCTGCAGGTTTAAGGCTTTGTAGAAGCTTGTCAATGTATTCTTCATCGCCTTCGCTCACAAACATTTCGCCGGTCGAAATATCCAGCAGGGCAATACCCGCATCCCCGTCGGTAAAGTGAATGGCCGCTAAAAAATTATTGCTGTTATGCTCCAGCATTTTGTCGCCACTTGCAGTGCCCGGTGTCACCATTTCAGTAACGCCCCGCTTCACAATTCCTTTGGCTTGCTTGGGGTCTTCTAATTGGTCGCAAATGGCCACCCGGTGACCTGCTTTTACCAACTTGTGCAGGTATGTATCCAATGCATGATGGGGGAAGCCCGCCAGCTCGCTGCTGAAAGCAGCTCCATTATTTCGTTTGGTTAGTGTAATGCCCAAAACCCTGCTGGTCACAATTGCATCTTCGCCAAAAGTCTCGTAAAAATCACCAACTCTAAAAAGCAAAATGGCATCAGGATATCGCTTCTTGATGGCATTGTGTTGTTGCATTAAAGGGGTTTCTGCACTGCTTTTGGCCATAGGGCGACAAAAATAGTTGAATGGGGGAAAGTAGAAAGTAAAAAGGAAAAAGTAAAAAGGAAAAATGGGAGAGGTTAATAGTCATTGGGTCAATGGTCATTGGGTCATTGGGTCAATAGTCATTGGGTCATTGGGTCAATGGTCATTGGGTCATTAGTCATTGGAATGTAGTTTGGTCAATCGTGGAAGGAAAAGTGTAACAAGTCATCAGGAGACTTATTTCAGATAGTCGTTTACTTTTTGTTGTATAAATTTCTTTACCCCGGGCCAGGTTTGTCCTTTCAGGCTTACGGGTTCTTCGCTTTCTTCGGCATCAATAAAATAGGTTAACACAAACGGTACAGAAACTAATAATTGCTGAGTGGGATATTTTTGGGTATAAAATTTTATGAAGTCCTCAACCGAGTAATATTTCAATAATTCTGCGATATCCCAAAAATCCTTTTTTACACCTCTTTTCATAATGGCTGCAATTTTCATTGCCATCAAATCAGCTATACTAAACATTCTTATTCCATCATTTTCAATAATTGTTTCTATTAATGAATAATAATGATGCTGAACAAAATCTACCTTAACGTCATCAATAAAGCCGAATAAACCAATAGGATTGTTTGTATTTCTGTAAGCGAATCCAGGAAAGTTATTACTCAGGAG
>JANPPB010000599.1:0-3861 GCA_031428295.1 Segetibacter sp.
CAACTCTTGAAGGAAAAAGGTAAAACTATTGTGGTTGCAGGGCATTCAAATACAACCCCTGCCCTTGCCAACCTGCTGGTGGGTAGCGATAGTTATAAAACCCTGGACGACAATGAATACAATAAAGTGTTTGTGATTACGGTAGTGAAGGGAAAAGGCAAGGGAAAAGTTATTGAATACTAATTAACCCTGCGTGCCCTGGGCTAACCTGCTGCCAAAAACTTTCTTTAGTATGTCGGTGGTACGTGCAACAGGATCCTTTCTTATTTTTTGTTCCTCCAAACCCAACTGGTAAAATATTCCATCCATGGCTTTTGCAGTAACGTAAGCAGTAAGATCCGTTTCAATCTTTGTACTTGAAAATTGATTGTAAACACTAAACACATCGTTCCAATATTTGGTAGCGTTTACGCTCTTAAGCGAGTTTTGGATAACAGGCCTGAAAGCATCGGTAAGTGCTGCAGTGGTTTTGGATTTAAAATAATTCGTAGCTGCAAAATCACCTCCCCGCAGAATATTCAAGGCATCAGTGATCGTCATTTGCTTAGCAGCATTAATAAAGATGGTACCCGCTCCTTTAGCAGCATCTTCAGCAGCACGGTTCATGGTTAAAATGGCTTTATCAACCGTATTGCCCAATCCAACGCTCCGTAATTTGCTTTCAACCTTTTTTGCCTCTTCAGGCATTAATATTTTAATTACAGCATCTTTAAAAAAACCATCTGTTGCTGATAACAGGTTGGTAGTTCTCCCAGTTCCAACCGTAAGGGCATCACGCAAACCCGCAACTATTTCACCATTGCTTAGTTCACTTCCTGGCAGGTTGGTGCCGTAAGTATCCAATATTTGTTTGGCAGTTTCGCAACTAAAAAAGGAGCAACAGCAAATTAGGGTGAGGACTAAAATTTTCTTCATAAAACGTTTGAGAACAACAAATGTAAATACCGTACCAGTAAAATAAAGGACAGTATATTCTACTGGTTATTGAGGGAGATAAATAGGATCACTAATACAGTGCGGCTAAGAATAATTACTTAGTTACTAAAAACCTTCTTCAATATATCAGAAGTACGGGCAACGGGATCTTTTCTTATCTGCTGCTCTTCCAGCCCCACCTGGTAAAAAATACCAGCCAGTGCCTTTTCGGTTACATAGGCCGTAATATCAGGGTTGACTTTATCGGCACTAAAACGATTGTAATTTGTAAATACGGTGTTCCAGTATTTGGTAGCATCCACCTTTTGTAAAGAGGTTTCAATTACAGGACGAAACATATTGGTAAGCTCCAGTGTTGTTTTGTTTTTAAGAAAATTCGTGGCTGCAAAATCGCCTCCTTTTAAAATACCGACTGCATCCTGTATGCTCATAGACTTAATAGCATTGATAAAGATGGGAGCAGCACTTTTAGCGGCATCTTCTGCTGCACGGTTCATTGTAAAAATGGCATTATCTACCTGTTTGCCCAAACCAATACTTCTAAGCTTTTGCTCTGCCTTTTGCGCTTCCTCGGGCATTAAAATTTTTATGGCTGCATCTTTAAAAAAGCCATCTGCTGCTGAAAGTTTTGTGGTACCTCTTTCGGCGCCCACCTTTAATGCTTCCTTTAAACCATTAGCTATATCATCGGTGCTTAAACCCGAGGCTATTGATCCACCCATCATCTTACCTATTGATGATTTGCCTGTACTGTCCTTTTTAGTTGCCTTATTAATCATACCCTTTAATCCCTGGCTGTACACACTGCTCACCATCATTACTATAAGGCCAACTAATAATATTAATTTTTGCATAACTGCTATTTAAACTTAAAATTCAAAAATAGCTACGTGGGTTGAAACGAAGCGTTAAATAAGGCTTTACCTTCCACCTTAACCGGTAAATAACGCATGAATAGTACAAACAGTATTTGGGAAGATGAAAGCATTTTTTGTAAGAACGACTTTCTTATTATTGGCGGTGGATTAGCAGGCCTTTGGTGTGCATTTGAACTGCAACAAAAATTTAAACAAGCACGGATTTTAATTTTAGAAAGAGGTATTATTCCAGCAGGCGCCTCAACCCGTAATGCAGGCTTTGCCTGTTTTGGCAGCCCTACCGAAATGATTTATGATGCTGCAGTTATGGGTGATGATAAAATGTGGTCAACTGTGGAAATGAGGTACAAAGGCATTTGTAAAATTCGAAAGGTGTTTGGTGATGCCGTAATTGATTATGACCCATGCGGAGGTTTTGAATGTTTAAAAAATGAGCAGGCGGCACAGGTAGACGAAAGATTAAGCTGGCTGAATAAAGGCATGCATGCTATTACTGGCAAAGAAAAAAGCTTTCTCTGGAGCAATGAAAAACTGGACAGATTTGGCTTAAAGGGATTTGACAAGATGATTGAAAATGATTTGGAAGGTGGGTTGCACAGTGGCAAATTAGTATTTGCCCTGCAACAGTACCTTCAATCGAAAGGAGTACTTATTTTAAGCGGAATGGAGGTGATGAGCGTTGAGAAGGATGCCAACCATTACCGGGTTATAACCACATTGAACCAAACGTTTACCTCTACTAATTTGCTTTACTGTACCAATGCATTTGGGCAGCAGTTTTTAACGGTCACTGTGGTAACTCCGGCCCGGGGACAGGTAATAGTTACCAGCCCAATTGAAGATTTAAAATTAAATGGAACCTTTCATTACGATGAGGGCTATTATTATTTTAGAAATGTTGGCAACCGGGTATTGTTAGGCGGTGCCCGAAACAAATCGTTCGATACAGAAAAAACTACTGAGCTCACCATTACCCCTACAATACAAGACGAACTGCTGCGCTTTTTATCTGAGCATATTTTACCGGGCAAAGCCTTTACCATAACACATAAATGGAGTGGCATCATGGGTTTTACTGCTAACAAAGAGCCTATTGTTGAAAAGGTTGACGATAATGCTTATGCAGTAATTGCCTGCAATGGAATGGGCGTTGCATTAACACCAATTATTGCTGAAAAGGTGGCTGCAATGTTTTAAAGGCATTTTTTAATTGTTTATAATTTTCTTATAAAAACAGGCAAAAGTTGGGCATGGTTTGTAATACTTTATTTTTGTTTCAAGTCAACACAATATGTATAAAAAGCTATTAATGGTAATGGTTATTCTGAGTTCAATTTCCTGTAACTCAAATGGGCCAAACAATGAAAATATTTCGATTAGCAACACATTGCCGCCCCCGGCAACCATCAATTATACTATAGTTGCCACCTACCCACACGATACCAGTTATTATACCGAAGGCTTTCAATTGTACAAGAACCACTTGTTTGAGAGTACCGGAAATTATGGTGTAAGCAAGCTGGTAAAAATCGACTTAAAAACAGGCAAACCAGTAAAAGAGCTCACCCTTAACGAGAAATATTTTGGCGAAGGATTGACCGTGCTGAACGATACCATTTACCAGATGACTTACAAAGAAAAAACGGGCTTTGTATACGATACAAATTTTAACCTAATAAGAACTTTTACTTACGAAACACAAGGTTGGGGCATGACGACCGATGGCAAGAGTTTAATAATGAGCGATGGCAGCAGTAACCTCTACTATCGCGATACAAAGAGCTTTAGCACACAAAAGATTGTTAGCGTTACTGATAACAATGGACCGGTAGCTAATGTAAACGAACTGGAGTGGGTGGATGGCTTCATCTACGCCAACATCTGGAACACCGATTACATCATAAAGATTGATCCATCAAACGGTCATGTAGTGGGTAAGATGGATTTTACCGGGCTGCTTCAAAAAGCGGGTAAGCCAGCCCCCAATTACGATGTAGGTAACGTATTGAATGGGATAGCTTACGACTCTACCAAAAAAACGCTGTTG